>PLXF01000100.1 GCA_003151315.1 Parachlamydiales bacterium | reverse complement strand
GAACACCCGATCACCCTATCGATCCCCTCATTTTACATCGGTGGTCGCCGCGCGCGCTGAGTGGGGAGAAGATCGATGATGAAATATTGATGTCCCTCTTTGAAGCCGCTCGCTGGGCCCCCTCTTCCTATAATGGGCAACCGTGGCGCTTTATCTATGCAAAACGGGAAACGCCCCACTGGGAACGCCTCTTTAATTTACTGATCGATTTCAACAAAGGCTGGGCTGTGAATGGCGCGGTACTTGGGGTCATCGTCGCCCGAAAAACGTTTGAGGCAAACAACAAACCCTCCCGTACCCATGCATTGGATACAGGGGCGGCCTGGGAAAACATCTGTCTCGAAGGGACGAGTCGCCATTTGGTTGTGCATGGAATGGAAGGCTTTGATTATGATCGAGCTAGAACAGAGCTTAACGTTCCTGATGAGTTCGAAGTGCTCGCTATGTTCGTCGTGGGGAAACCTGCTCCTAAAGAGACTCTGTCGCCCGAATTGCAAAAAAAAGAGGGGACCTCTACGCGAAAACCGATCAGTGAGTTTATTAAGGAAGGGCGTTGGTAAACTCGACTTTGTACATTTTTCTGCCCGATTTTCACAATCTCTTGATCCAGAATCGATTACAAATCAAGATATTGCGAAACTCAGGCAGAAAAATGTACAAAGTCGAGGTAAAAAAAATCGAGCAGGCCTTGAGGCCTTGCTCGATCCCTAAACTGCATCAACAGTGCTGAATGTTAAAACCTTACAGGTTTTAAGCGCCTACGATTACTCTTGGGCCATTACAGATGATACTGCATGATGAGCTTTTTTGTGTTTCCGGCGGGTAGGAGATTTTCTTTTCGCTTTTTTAGCGCCAGTTTTTTTCGCTTTACGGCGAGTTGTTTTGCGTGCTTTCGATTTTTTAACTACTTTGCGCGCTTTTTTGTGTGAGCGCTTATGAGCTTTCTTAGCGACTTTGCGCTTAGTGGCTCTTTTTTTGCGTTTAATCATGGTTTTTCCTCCTGTTTTCGTAAGGTGCGGAGACTGTCTATCAGATTCGGACCTCGTCCGTCTCTTGAACCTCGGCGGGTGACCCCGCATCTCCAACCTGCCTTACAAATGTAAATATACATTTTTTTAGTTATTTAAACAAACTTATTCAAAATATGTTTTGATTTTAGTAATTTTTAGAAACACTAAAAATACTGCGCAGATTCACTTCTGAGGGCATTTTTTTATTTAATAAAAAAATAAAAAATTTTTAAAAATTAATCTGAAAAATTTTAGTTTTTATAGAAAACCAAGAAAAACAAAACTCAAATCGTAAATCATTTAGACAGAGAAAATTAAAAAAACCTCAATTTTATAACAAATTGATATTGAACGAATAATGAAGAAAAATATACACTTATAAAAAAGTTGGTTAAAAAAGAGAAAAAAGATGTCGATTCCCCTCTCTGAACGACTCCGTCCCGATTCTTTTTCTGAGATTGCCGGACAAAATCATTTAGTCGGATCAGACGGCTACATCACGCGCATTGTGCAAGGGGGGCGCCCCCTTTCTATTCTCCTCTTTGGCCCTCCTGGTAGCGGCAAAACGACGATTGCGAGACTCTACGCGAAAGCTTTTTCTCTCCCTTTCGTCTGCTTAAGCGCCGTTTTCAATTCCACAACGGAGCTGAAAAAAATTCTCAAAGAGGGGCAAGAAACTCCCCTTTTTCATAGGCAAACGATCCTCTTTGTCGATGAAATTCACCGCTTCAACCGCGCGCAGCAAGATATTTTTCTCCCCTTTTTAGAAGAAGGGAGTCTCATCTTAATCGGAGCGACAACAGAAAATCCTTCCTTCGTCCTTAACAATGCTCTCCTGTCCCGATTGCGCGTTTTAAATCTGCAATCTCTCAACCCCGAAGCGCTCTCCCAGATTTTATCCCGCTATGAAATGAAGCGCCCTCCGCTCCCTTTAACGGATGAGATCCGCCAATTTTTAATCGATCTTTCCCAAGGCGATGGTCGCCACCTGCTGAATCTCCTGGAAAATTTAGAAACATCCCCCCCCGATCGGTGGGACATACCGACTTTAAGCCACCTCCTTCAACGCCGCTCTCCCTTATATGATCGGCACCAAGAGGGGCACTACAATCTAATCTCCGCTTTGCATAAATCAATCCGAGGATCTGACCCCGACGCCGCTTTGTATTGGTTTTGCCGCATGCTCGATGGGGGCGAAGATCCCCTTTATCTGGCTCGTCGCCTCATCCGCATGGCGACTGAAGATGTGGGTCTCGCCGATCCAGAGGCTCTTAAAATGGCCCATTTGGGGTGGGATACCTATCGAATGCTCGGATCGCCCGAAGGGGAATTGGCGCTCGCCCAAGTGGTGGTCTATTTAGCCCTCGCTCCCAAAAGCAACGCTCTCTACACCGCTTATGGAGAGGCTAAAGAGGCCGCCTCTAAAACAGGGCACCTCAATCCTCCGGCCGAAATCCTCAACGCCCCGACCAAATTGATGAAAGAGATGGGGTACGGCAAAGGGTATGAATACGACCACGACACCCCCGAGGGGTTTTCGGGGCAAAATTATTTCCCTCCCGAATTGGGCCGCCCCTCCTATTACCACCCCATTTTACGAGGGTTCGAGCGAGAAATGGCCAAACGGCTCCACTATTTCTCCCAATTGCGGGAAGCTAAGCGTTCTAAATAAAATTTTTATAGAAAAGCCGCTTTGCTCCTTGAATTCAATCAAGATCCTAGCTATATTGTCTCCGACAACCCCAAAGATTTATGCTAGAACTCAGCCCAGCCCGTAAAAATAAAGTTAATTTATCTGATTACCCCAGTAGCCAGGATATCGATAACCGGATTATGCTTTCCGACTTTAGCTCATTCGAGCATAGGCTCTTGGAGGAAATCCTCTTCTCCCCCTTAAAGATCCCGCATAAAAAACTGGTCCGGTCTTTGGAATGTTCAGAGAGTGAGATGGCCCCCGTTTTGGAAAAACACGTGCAGGCGGGCCTGATCATCATTAACACCGACCACATCTTGGTCGATAAAGACATGAGGAAATACTTTGAATTCCAGATCGCCCGCTTCGACCCCGATTTCAAACCCGATATGGAATTTTTACAGGGCCTTTTAAAGAAGGTTCCGATCCATATCCTCCCTATTTGGTATGCGATTTCCCGCTCTTCTAATAATATCTTCGATTCCATCGTTGAAAAATACCTCTTCACGCCCCAAACCTATATCCGCTATTTAGGGGAATTGAACTTGGGAGACAACCGACTCAGCGCGATTATTNNAGTCTCCTCAAGCGACCTAATCGCCCGGCACAATTTAAATCGGCGCGAATTTGAAGAGATTATGCTCCTTCTCGAATTCAATTTCGTCTGTTGCCTTACCTATGAAAAAGAGGACGACCATTGGATTGAATGGGCTACCCCTTTCTATGAGTGGAGCCAATACCTGCAATTTTTGAAGCAGACGCAATCTCCTATTGTTGCGCATCCAGAACAGGTTGTCCGCAGACGAGAAAGCGATTTTGCCTGCGTTGAAGATATGGCAACCCTTTTAATTTTAGCCCAAAAGAAACCGATCGCTCTTGCTGATGATAAAGGGAACTTAAGCGCCCTACTGAACCTGAACCCGGCCGACGCAAAAGCGTATCTCACCCAACTCATTGACAAGCTTTGCCTTCTTAAATTCGCTCAAAAAAGGGGCGACGCCCTTCATGCGACAGACCTCGCCCACGAGTGGCTAGAAATGAGCGAGGAAAATAGAGCCCTTTACATCTACCGCCACCCTCACAATCAGATTTTGACCCATCAACTCCCCGAAACTCTAGCCAATGAGCGGAACATCCGCGAAGTGGAAAGAGCAGTTAAACGGGTTCTCCACGGAAAGTGGGTCTATTTTGACGATTTCCTCAAAGGTGTCTTAGTCCAATTCGACAACGACTCCCAAATCGTCCTAAAGCGAACGGGCAAAACCTGGCGCTATACGCTCCCCGGTTACGACGAGAATCAACAAACGCTCATCAGAGCCACTCTATTCGAATGGCTCTTTGAGACAGGAATGGTCGCAACCGGCACCTTAAATGGGCGGGAATGCCTTTCGGCTACCCCCTTTGGCCGCTTCTTTTTTGCGTCCTGATGGCATCTATACATAATCCAGATTTGTTAAGGCGAACCTACTTAGGCCCTGAAGTCCCTGTGGGAATTACTCGTAAATGCTTCCCTTTTTCTTGTGGATGGGCCGCCTCCTATATACCTAAGCAGCTCTTTTCCCCTCAGATCGAGTCTTTCTCTATTACCGTGGAAAAATTGACAACTAGACCCCTAGTCACACAGCAACTACTCGAGGAACTCAGCGACGATCTGAAAAATCATCTGGAAAACCGGATTCAGCTTTTCTTTCAACAAATGCTCCTCGTTTACAAAACAAATCTCGTCTTTGATTTTTACCCCCATGCCGATGTGCAAATAGGGAAAGTTTCCTCAGATAAACCCGGAGCTTCCCCTTACGTCGCAGCCCATAGCGGCACCCTTCCCACCTTAAGATTAGCCTCTGAAAACAAGGGGGATACCTCTGTTTCTTTTGCGCAAAACACCTCCTATTATTATGGATGGAATACAACCATCTATCTCCCGGAAGTAGTCAATCAACTCGACTCGGCCATAGATAAGGCCGTTTTTGATCCGGAGTGTGGCTCTTTACGTCAATTAGCTACTACTATTCTCAATATAATCTCCGCCGGAAATGAGAGTCCCACAGATGGATTACGGGGATTTCTACGAGCGCTGAATCGCGTGTTTAACAAAGTAAAAAAAGAAAATTGTTCAGAATTTGGGGCCACTATTTTAGAGAAATACGCCCGAACCGTGAGTATCTATTATCGCAATCTCTCTAACGGCTATCCATTAATTCAAAAGCTTTGCCAACGCCCCTTAACGGAAAGGGTTTCCGATCTTTTTTATATGGCTGTGCAAGAAAAGATGCATCTGGATCTTTGCAGAGAACTTGAGGACATTCAACCAATCCCTGTCGTTCTGCCCCAGTTGCCTCCAAATATTGATCTAAGGTTTTTGCAAAGACTCATTGCCGATAGAATAAAGGGAGCGCCTTTGTCCCGCACGGTACAAGAATATGTGAAGCTAAGCACACAATANNTCTGAACGCAGCGAGCTCAGAAGAAAGAGCGACCGATCTTGACTCCCTATTTCAGGTCACGACATGGGCGCAGATAAAAAAGACAAAGATTTCTGATTCGGCTGTCTTCCTATTCGAGACAGCTTCAAACGTCATTAACGCGCAAACGCACATTATCCCAAGAAACATGAGCGCCATCCTTCCCGCTATTTTACTTTCGGTGAGCCGTCAATTTACCTTAGATTCGCCCGGGCCGATCGATCCTAAAGCTAAAGAGCGCCTTCTCCAGAGTATCAAAATCTTAATCGACCCCCATGTTTTTTCAGGGAAAGCACAAAAATATACCCAGGCTATCAGGGGCGTTGACAAAGTACAGAAAGCCGCACACCTCTTTTTTAACGAACTCGCGAATTTACCCGACTCTCTTCAGCAAAAAGACCTGAATGGGCTCTTCTCTATACGTAAAGCCTCCATTGGCTCCGCCGGACTATCACCTCTAGCTCTTTCCTTCTATCAAGCGGTTCTCTCAACCATCCAAGCCAACTGCAAAACACAAAACCCTCAAAAAATGCCCCTAATTTTATGTCACATCCTGTCCGAAGGGTTTTAGTAGATCTTTCACAAAGGATAAGAAAGTGGGTAGCTAAAACGGGGGAGCATGTCAGAGAGCTGCGCACCTGCCACATTGAGTAAATAAATCGCGTACTCCTTCGAAGAGGCTGATACACTGGATTGGGTAGGGGTTGGAGGCACGGGCTTTGGAGCTGTGTCAAAATTTAGGATATGGCTTCCGAAGAGAAGCTGAGGGCCGAATTCAGAGGGGCTCAATCCCAAACTCTGTGCATTGAGAGGGCCAGACGGAACTAATGTCCCTACTTGAAGATAGGTCCCTCCTGCCATGAAATGTAAAGAGGGGCTTGTATAAAGAAGCCCATTGTTTGCCAATATCGATTCGTCTCCATGGACGAGTAAATTTATCGTACTTCCCATAATTGTAAGATTGTCCAAGGCGACTAAATCCCCGAGAGTCATAGTGGGTGCGGTAAGATCGATGTTTCCTAAAGCGGTCATTACTTCACTTGTTCCCATCACGATCTCAGCTGCTGTGATTGCAATGTCATTGCCGCCAAGACTGCTTGTGATCGTTGCAACGGCTGCAGACGAGGTTCGGCTTGCAGAGAGTGTAATGGTTCCTCCAACGCCTCCTCCTCCAGTTCCTGCAGAAGAGGTGAGAGCTGCGTTTAAAACAATGAGTCCATTGGGATAATTGCCTGAATAGGTATTCGTAGGTTGTAATGTGATACCGCCCCCATTTCCTCCTGTAGTCCCATTGCCGCCTGTTACATTAATCAACTGAACTAAGACAGAACCCGATGTCGACGTGATAGAAACGGGGCCCCCGTTGCCTCCAGCGCCCCCGCCATTACCCCCCCCCTGCACAAGAATTTGGCCTCCATAGGCTCCAGTTCCTGAACTTGTCGCTGTGAAGTTACCCCCCACGCTACCGCTGCTTCCTGCAAGGTTGATATTCCCATTGATTGTGATCGTTGAACTATTTGCGACGAGACTTAAATTATGGTTTCCTGAAACTGTGTCGAATTCGATGCCGCTGCCGCCGCTATCGGTGAATTGAACATTGCCCCCTAAAACAACGGCTCCACTATAAGTCATCGGACCGCTCGATACGCTTTGATCAAAGCTGATGTTAATGACTCCGCTAGATGTTGCCTGAAGACTCGAAAGAGGTGTAGTGCCGCCCACTATACCTGTAAATGTAATAGAGCCCGCACCTGCCGCCACGCTCAGCGCATTGCCACCATTGATCGTGCTGCTAAAGCCAACGTTGGCCCCATTCGTCGTGATTGTGCTCCCTCCTGTCAGACTTACAGCCTGTCCGAAAGTGAGGGGATTGGCTCCCGATACCGTGACGTTTGCTCCCACCTGAATGAGAGCGGAGCTCGTAAAAATAAGGTTGGTCAATGGAGTTATATTACCAACTGCGCCGCCTAAACTGATATTTCCAACAGTTCCCGCTCGAAGCGTCAGGGGCACTGCACCGTTTACCGTACTCGAAAAACTGATCGTGGCGCCCGTTGCAGTCCCGCCGGTATTCGTTGTATCTAAGGTGGAAGTCCCGGTCACGGTGACGGGACCTGTCAGGGTAATTACACCCCCGTTTGTCCTGACACTTGTCGTAGTAATCGCACTTCCCGTCGCACTCAATGAAGAAAGGGCCGTCGTTCCGCCCACAATACCTGTAAATGTAATAGAGCCTGCACCTGCCGCCACGGTCAGTGGGTTTGCACCATTGAGAGTAGTGCTGAATCCAACTTTGGCCCCATTCGTCGTGATTGTGCTAGCGCCTGTCAGACTCACAGTCTGTCCGAAAGTGAGGTGGTTGGCTCCCGATACCGTGACGTTTG
>PLXF01000107.1 GCA_003151315.1 Parachlamydiales bacterium | reverse complement strand
TTGAAAGGTACCCAAGATTTTTGTTTTAACAGTTCAGATTTTTAACTATTTTGGCAGGGTTATACCCAACGTGATTCAAAAGTTGGTTTTTGAATCACGTTAGGTATACCTCTCGTTGCATTTAAAACGAAAATTGGGTTTCATGAAAGGCTCAACTCATAGGTGTTATGGCTCCACGACCCATTTATTACGATACAGAAACTACAGGTGTAAAACCTAGCAAAGACCGAATAGTCGAAATCGCTGCATACGATCCAGAAAAGGACAAAACCTACTGCTCCTTTGTCTGCCCCGAAATGCCTATTCCCGCCGAAGCGTCTGCCATCTCAGGCATTACAGACGATATGGTAAAAGACGCCCCGTTATTTAAAGAGGTGGGTCCCGCATTCGCTGAATTTTGCTCCGGGGACACTATTCTTATTGCCCATAACAACGATGCTTTCGACAAACTCTTTCTCGAAAACGAATATGGGCGCTCCGGGCTTATAATCCCTGCGTGGGCCTATCTCGACACCCTGAAATGGTCCCGCAAATACCGCCCCGATTTACCCCGCCATTCACTCCAATTTTTACGGGAAACTTTTAGCATCCAAGCCAATCAAGCCCACCGAGCGCTAGACGATGTGATCGTCCTCCATCAGGTGTTTTCCCGCATGATCGACGATTTGAGCTGGGACGAGGTTGTTCGCCTCATGGGACAATCGGATCAAATTAACCGGATGCCTTTTGGTAAATTTGCCGGCAAGCCCCTCTCTGAAGTGCCGAAAGACTATGTTATCTGGCTCGCAAAATCGGGCGCGCTTGATAAAAAGGAAAATGGTACTCTAAAAGAAAATTTTGAGAAATTGGGACTGCTGGAGAAATAATGGATAAACACCACATTGCCATCATCGGTTGCGGATATATTGGGACAGAAGTGGCCGCTCTTTGGAGTAAAAAAGGCTATCACATCACAGCGACAACCCGGCATACAGAACGGCTCACAGAACTATCTCATGTCGCGCAAAAAAGTGTCATTCTCAAAGGAATAGACGAAGAGGAGATGGCGCCTCTAATTAGCGCCAACAAAACTTTGCTCATCACCGTGGCAGCCGACAATTCCGACCATTATGAAAGCGCTTATCTCCATACAGCGCAGCTCCTCCGCCATCTCGCTTTACAGATGGATATGCCTCGCCGTTTAATCTACACAAGCAGCACCTCTGTTTATGGGGATCATAAAGGGCAGTGGGTCGATGAAGGAAGCGAGCTGCTCGCCGAATCCGATCAAGCGAAAATCTTAATGGAAGCCGAGAGGATTTACCTCTCTTTGCAAGAACTCGGATGGCATGTCACTATTTTGCGCTTAGCAGAAATTTATGGACCCGGTCGAGAATTTTCACACAAAGTGAAAGAGATGAAAGGGTACTCCATACCTGGATCTGGAGATCAATATACGAATATGGCGCATCAAGCAGATATAGTAGCCGCCATCGACTATTCGCTCCGGCACCACTTAGAAGGGGTTTTTAATATCGCCGACGACGATCACCAAACGAGAAAAGAGCTCTACCACATGATCTGTCATAAATACCATCTACCCGAGCCCAAGTGGGATCCAACGCTCACGGAAATACGAGGCGGCAATAAAAGGGTCTCTAACCATAAAATTAAGGGAGAAGGCTTTGTGTTCCGCCACCCTCACCGTCAATTGGATTATACCACGACCGCTTAGGTTGTGTGGATTTTGGCGGTTTCAGAGTGGTCCAGGTTTCGACGATCGTGAGGAGGGCTGTATTGCAGCAATACAGCCGGCGAGAGATCGTTGAAAGATGGGCCGCTATGATGGCCGCAAAAATTCACACAACCTAAGCGGGCGCGGCATACATCGCTTTTAAGAAATAAAAAATTCTTGGAAAGTGCTTAGATCGTGAACCGCGGCTGCGTAACTTTCAGGAGATTCGGTCTCAATATAGACCTTATAATTTTTTCTTAAATCCCCGTTGTACTTGTGCAGTCCCCTTCTTTTCAGCTCAGCCATATCGGCTTCGAGAACATTAAGCTGCTCATCCATTACCCCTTTGAGCCGCTGTTTTTCTTCAGGCTCTGCAAAAGGATAACTGATCAACGCCTTGTTGAACTTTTCGATTTTACTGCGAATATCTCTATAATACAGTGATGGATCAGCCTCTTTAGGTCCTATCCCCCTCCCGATTTTCTTCTCTTTATCCAGCCCCATTAAATCTCCGTAGCATCTTGGCGCAGGCGCAAAGCGTCTTCTAAGATTTGCTTTAATAATTGTGGATTTGTGTTGGCCTCGAGAAAAAGGCGAATATTCTTAACGAGCTTTTGTACATCATCTCTCGTTTTTCCCCCAGCCTCTTCGCCCGATCGCTCAATGATATACAACATATCCAAGATCGTCGCACCCCTGGTAGGATCTCTCTTGGCTTCGAGCATGTAAGAGCATATCTGCGGTAAATATTTCCGTATCGAATCGTGTGGATTACGTTTTTTGTTCATATCTCTGGTGTTTCATTTTCCGCTATTTTTAGCAAGAAATATACCTCTCGTGACTCAATAATTGGCTTTTGAGGAGCGCGAAAATGGCCCCCTATTTTCTAATAGGGAACTATTTTCGCGGATCAAAAGGCTGG
>PLXF01000078.1 GCA_003151315.1 Parachlamydiales bacterium | reverse complement strand
CGCCTTTAGGCGGGAGTTGTTTACTAGAAAGCTCGTAATTTTCTAAAAATCCGTTTAAATACCCAGTAAACGCCAAAAAAGGGGATAAGCCAGGGAGTGGGAAGTCGAGCTGAAGTTGTTAAATAGTTGTGCATATGAAGAAGCTGACTTTTTACATTTCCATATCCTTGATTTAGGCAGTAGCGAAACCAACAAGCGGTATCTCTATAGCCGCGCAGATGGCAATGGTATTCGAGCCGTTCAAGGCGGGTAGAAGGGACCTCTTTTAGCCGTTCAACCATCTCTTTAGGAATGGGGGCGTCGAATTCTTGTGTGAGAAGTTGCAGCGCGGAAGAAAGGGGGAGACAAACACGAGCTCCTTTTGCTAATTCTACTAGCTGCTCCCAATGGATTTCTGGCCCTGAGCGCTTGAAAATTGTCATCGCATCGACAACCCAGCGGATGAGGGGGACAGGGCTATACTTCACCCCGTGAACGCAGGTTTGTAATAGTAGATGGGTGGGACTCGGAATGTAAAAAGGTCCCATGGGTATGCAATCTTTGATCACCGCTTCATCTAATTGCGAGCCATTTTCTTGAATAAAAGACCAATGGAGATCGAGATCCATCCCTTTGGGATGAGTTAAATTGAGGGCATGCCACCGATTTAGATGGTCTAGATTATGGAGATCAAAGCGGGGCACATTGGCTCTCCACCCCGAATTTTGAAGAAGGGGACTGACTAAGGGGAGCTGCTCTTTTTTGATTAAAATATCGATATCACCTACCACCCGCATCCCAAAATCTTGGTAATAGCGGTGGATCATCGCCATCCCTTTTAATAAGATGATTTTGTCGACGCCCGCTTCTATTAGTTGCGTTAAAAAGGGGAGTGTTTTTTTCCATAAGAGTTGATTGGTAACCCATGTTTGCCGATAAATTCCCTGACATTTAGCCAAAAGGGGGTCTTGAAAACCGCTAAAAGCGGGGTTGCGAAAAACAAGGGGCAAAAGGGTGTGAGAGACCTGATCTGCGTTGTCAAAATCGACTCTATGCGTCCATTTCTTCCATGCCTCTTGCGCAGGCAGACCAGACAAGAGACATGCCTGTAACAGGAGTTTTTGATCGCTGGTTGGCCAACTTCCTACCTTAAACATGAGACCTTCTTTTTAACGCTTCTTTGACGATTTCGATGTATTTTTGCCGAGCATCGGGGACTTGAGTGCCTATGTTATTTTCGTGAATTCTTCTGCTGAGTACTTGTGCCTGAATGAGTTCGTATTTTACCCCCTGTTCGCATCCTCGCATATACCATTCAATAAACGAACCAATTCTCTGATTTTCATTAAAAAGCCCCACCCGCTCAAAACACTCCTTTCGAAATAAGCCGGCAGCGGCCAGATAGCCGGGTAAAGCGCCTTGAGGGCAGCGCCATCGCTTCTGAGTCTCCGGAGGCAATTCGGGGCTGATGAACTGTTCCACATATCCAAACACTGCGTCTAATTGGGGCTTCGCCTCTAGGCACTGTATTTGCCGAGTCGTTTTGTAGGGATCGTACAGATCATCGGCATCTAGAAAGGCTATAAGCTGCCCTTTGGCTAAATGGAGTCCCCGATTTTGAGCCGCAGGCTGTCCTTGGTTAGGTTGATAGAAGGAGAGAACTTGTGATCCATAGGAGTTTATGATCTCTTCGCTCCCATCTTGAGAGCCGTCATTGACTAGGATCAATTCAATCGGCGTATAGACTTGCGCGAGAACGCTTTCAATCGCGGCAGCTAAATATTTTTCCCCGTTATATACAGCCATGATTACACTGACTAGAGACATTGTTTGAATAGCTCCTCGTATTGATTTACGTTCTCTTCTAAAAGGTAAGTTTTTAAAGCCCACTCTCGAGATCGAGCTCCCATCTGGATTGTCTCTTGTTGATTGGTTAACAGAGTCTCCATTGCATCGCATAAAATAGGGGTGCTGTCGGTCTGATTGCGTGTTTGTTGTTTTTCACGGAAAGAATTATCCCATTTCACCCGTTCTAGAGGAGAATCATTTTCCCTAGGAAATTCCCGAAGAGGGATTAAAAGTCCTCGTTCACCTGGAGAAACGATTTCCGGGAGTCCTCCCACATGGGAAACGATTACGGGTCGCCCCATTTGCATCGCCTCTAACGCGACGAGTCCAAAGACTTCAAAGAGAGAGGGCATAACGATACATGTGGCTTCATTAATCACAGAAAAAACCGAATCCCCATCCCGCAACAGTTCGCCTCTCTATGCTGAATGATTGCATTGAAATTGAGCCGATAGATCTGCATCCCTTGAAATGTCTCCTTATCGGGTAAAAGAGGATCATATTTTTGCGTAAGAACCACACACTCATGCCTCTTTTCTTGCATTCCCTTCACAAATTGAAACCCTTGCGTTTCGGTTCCGCCAATTCGGGGCCAAAATCCATCGGCCCAAAATATACTACAATCGGTCAAGAACTTGGAATTTGAGCTGCGTGAAAGTNNTCGCAACCCGCTCTGTATTAATCAATACAGGGCGGGTTGCGATCGAAAGATTCTAGGGTACTTTGACGCTGCTGAAATTTCAAGTTCTTGGCCGATTGTAGTATAAGATCTTCTTCCCATTAACTCTTTGTACAGTTGTTCGTATTGGGTCGCATTTTGATCGAGAGTAAATTGCAGAGCCCTTTGCCTACCTTTTAATCCCATCTCGATGGCTTTTTCCGGATTGTTTAGAAGAATTTGAATTGCGGCGCTTAAAGCTTTGGGCTCTTTTATCGGAACTAGCAGCCCTGTTTCTCCCTCTGCAACCACTTCTGGAATCCCTTCGACGCGAGATGCTATAACAGGACGACCTACCTGCATCGCCTCTAATATTACTAAACCAAACGACTCATGAATGGAAGGGACAATGACGAGAGTTGCTTGAGCGTACATAGTCAGGAGATCTGCTTGATTCAAAACTCCCGTAAACTCGATCGAGCCGTTTACATGTAGATCATGAGCTAACTTTTCCAGCGCCGGCTTTTCTACGCCGCCGCCGGCCACGATAAGTCGTGCTTTCGAGCCGCTTTGTTGTAGAAGCGCAAAAGCTCGAATCATCGTATCAAACCCTTTTTCCCAGGAAAGCCTGCCCAAAATTAAAAGAGTCGGAGGGGAGAAAGGGGGAAGCGTTGCCACTATTTTTGGAGTCGAAAGCCCGCAGTAAATACGCCGCAATTTGTTCTTGAGTAGGGGACGGCGTTGCTGAATTTCTTGTAAGACCCAATCGGAGATGCAACAAATGTGATCGACCGAATGCATCGCTTTTTCAACGAGGGCGGAAAAATGTCCCAGACAAAAACAAGGGGTATAGGCCGTTAAAATAACAGGGATGTGAAAACGGCTTCTACAGAGTAAAAAAGTAAACAAACTTCCGCCGACAGTTGTATTTAAATGTATGATGTCGGGTTTGAAGTTCTGTAAAGTGAATTCTATAAATTTTATTATGGAAGATATTATGTTTAAGTTTCGACTTTTTATAATGGAATTAAAGTCGAATCTCCTAATCTGAACCCCTTGAACCATCTCCTCTTCATTCCAACTGGGGTGATCTTGTTGCGCGATAACCTTGTATTCGTGCCCTCTTTCTTGCATTTCCCGTATGAATGCAAGACTTTGCGTTTCAACTCCCCCTACACGGGGCCAAAATCCATCGGTCCAGAAAAGGATTTTCATTGGAGCTCATTGTATAGGGCTTCGTATTGAGCCGCGTTCTGATCGATCGTGAAATTCTCTAGCGCAATTGTACGACCTATCGCGCCCATTTGTATCGTCTTTTCGGGCTGATTTATGAGAACTTCAATGGCTTTATATAGCGCAAGAGGATCGTTGGGCGGAACTAAGACGCCCATCTCAGAACTGGAGATAATTTCGGGTAAGCCTCCTACGCGAGAGGCGATCACAGGTCGTCCCATTTGCATAGCTTCCAATGCAACCAGTCCGAATGATTCAAAATGGGAAGGGATTACAACAAGGCTCGCCCGATTGATTGTGGAGGGGATTTCCTCCCTTTTTAAGGCTCCTGTAAACGTAACGCTATCTCCCAACTGTAGATCTCTCACCAACCGGAGCAGCAAGTTGCGCTCTATTCCATCCCCTGCAATGAGAAGTTTTGCAGAAGAGCCCCTCTTTTTTAATAGAGAAAATGCTTCAATTGCTGTTGAAAAACCCTTTTCTGGAGAAAGTCGTCCAATTAACATAAGTACTGGAGGCGTAAAAGAGAGAGAAGTGGGAGCTACGCTAAATAACGGGATGCCATTATAGATAAGTCTTAATTTATTTTTAACTTCAGGAATAAGTTTTATCGTCTCTCGGATTACCCATTTAGATACGCAACAGATGCGATCGGCCTGTGAGCAAACTTTCCTCACGATAGAAGGCATTTTAATTCCATAATGAGGCGCATGATTAGTTAGGACAACGGGAATGGAAAATAGGTTCCGTAGCATCGAAAACAAGATCGCACTTTCTCCGAGGCACCCGCTTAAGTGAACGATGTCGGGTTGAAAGGATTGTAAGGCCCATTCAACGTAATTTCTAACGGACTTGAAAGTATCCCCGCAATTAAAAAGGATCCTCTTAAAATCAAATCTCTTGATTGCAATCCCCTCATAAATTTCTTCATCCTTTTCAGAAGGGTGCCCTTTTTGTGTCACGACTAGGTAAGAGTGGCCCCTTTTCTGCATTTTTTGGACAAACAGAAGCCCTTGAGTCTCTACGCCTCCTATTGATGGCCAAAAACCACTGGTCCAGAAAAAAATGTTCATTGTTTACAGGGGGATGGTTGAATCACTAGGGGTTGGAGCTGTGTTAGGCCAACCCGTTTCGACCACTTCGTGGATGGGATCTAAAAGTAAAAGATCTTGGATGTCCATATAGGAAACCAACTTGGGCGGTTCATATCCCCAGCCGTGAGAGTCTAATGAAGGAACGGATCCTTGAAGATGGGATGTCTCGTCTACCGACTCGACCAACCCTTTTTCGATGAGTTCAGTAATAAATGGCTTAAGGTCGAGCAATACCGCGCTTGGGCTTTGCTTATAATAATCGGAAACGATTTGCCCCATTTGATCTAAAGGGATTTGCTGCTCGAGTAGCAGCCACACTTGTTTTGCGACATGGAGCAGAGCGTAGTAAGTTCCCGTGTCAAAATCGATGGCGATCACTTCTGTATTGAGTACTTCGTAGACGATTTTCGGTTTTATGATTCGATACACTTCCATCTGCATTCCCTTATAAATTTTTCGGGATGATAGCAGAGAATAAGAAAAGTGTAAAAAACAATTTCAAAAATTTAGACCTATCGGGAAGGTATTAAATGAATAGATCTTCTGAGGCGTTAGGAGCGACTCGAACGAACCGATCCGCGGCGATTCCCAGGATCGTTTCATGCCCCGACCTATCCCATTGAATGAGGTTGTGGGTTCTGAGATATTCCATTAGGTTGCCGCGAGTCTGTGCGCTATCGACAGCAATTCCCGTGAAAAAGGAGGGGTCGAGCCGCTCCTTGGCCATCACTTCATGGCCGCTATACGGACTGCCCCAATAGTCAGATGTGGGGGCGTTTAGTCTGTCGGCCAATTCGAGAATGTTGGGTCGGGAAGTATAATTGTTCCAATACGAAGGATCAACGCGTCGGTTGCCAAAAGAATCGTCAAAGTATTGATAGGTTCCTGTTTCAAGCGCGTCGAGTGAGATCAGAAAACGGGCCTTTCCATGGTAGTTAAGCTGATTGAACGACATATGATCGTTGCAGTTTTTTTCCGTGACCATCTGCATAAAAACGCTGTCGGCCCCGCCGCTATAAAAATCGAAGCTGGTGCTCATTCCGTTGATATTCAAATTGCCTTGGGCTCGAAGTTCCGAGGAGACCATCCCCATTTTCAGCATCGAGGCAATCCGCTCGAAGAGAATGGTATCGGAATAGGCGCCTGTGATGGCTGCAGTTAGGCCTCGAGCTCCGTGCGCGTACGCTTTTTCCGCAAGTCCTTCTACCCGGTAGCGCATTCGGCCAGGGAGGATCTCTTCTAAACGCATTTTATCGTAGTGATCATCGAAGATTTTTTCCATTTCGGGCGCTTTTTCAATCATTTTTGCTTTGAGCTGATCGAGGGGAAGCTCGAAAAATTCATGGGAACGTTCAAAGGGGGTAGCTTCCCGAGGGAAGAAAATCCGGAATAAATGGCCCATTTTAAGACGATCCGTATGTTCCTGGGCGCATAAGTGGAGCGCATAATCGAGATCGAGAAAAGCCATAAGTTCGTGAAAATCGTACAGATTTTTCCCCGAATCCATTTGCACTAAGACCCGATCATACATGGTGGGAAGATCTTTAGTGGAACCGATATAGATCGATCCGAGCCCTTCTAGAGTAATTTTTGTAGAGTCCCCTTTCATTTCGTTTCCCAAAGGAAGGGGCTGATTCTTTTCGATCCGGATACCCGTCGCATGGGACTTAGCCAGCGCTAAAATTTCATTCATCTCTTTTTGATCGAGTGTTGAAAAATCGTCGATGGTCCCTTGGATTCTGTCGCGAAAAACGTGATTGACCTTGAAATCGAGCTCTGTGATGTCTTTACCATCGATGATCTTAGTTCGGAAAGCGAGATTAGCCCCTTTGACGAGATCCTCTCCCATTCCATGAAAATGTTTGCCGAAATCGACGCCGCTCAGTGTTGTGCTGGCAGAGTCTTTGAATCCCGCAAGGGGATTTTCCAGAAGATGCCGAACCTCTCTTCCTTTAAGAGCGCGTCTTATGAACGCGGCGTATTTTTGCATAGCAAAGAGGCGATCGCGCCGTTCAATCTGTTGCGCATATCCATTCATCTGATGCAGACGGATGAATCCCATCCCGATTTTTGCCGCTGCCTCTAAATATCTCCCCTGAGCCATATCCCCTTGAGCCTGGAAGAAACAGGTAGCCGCTTGGAGGAGAGTGAAAAGGAGCATCATTTCTAATGATCCGGAGAGCATAAACCGGAGATAGACAGCCGAAGTTACCGCTTGTAGAGCCTCTTCCGCGGCCTTGCGTTGATCTCCTCGGCGGAGCGCTTGGCCGACATGGAAGAGGCCTTGGAGCGTCTCGAACCCGGTATTGAGGGCCAATCCCAGCGAAAAACTGAAAATGGTGCTGACCACGGATAGAACCGCAAAAGCGGTTTGGATAAGTTGAATGGAAAGGTTTAACCAATCGCCCTTTCCCCCCGAAGAAATAACGTCATTAATAAGAGAGATGGAGCGCCAAGAGCCCATTGTGATAGACAGGACTTTTCCCGCAGGTTGGTATAGACTGATTTAGGGGAGCGCAGCGAGGGCGACACGCTTAGCTTGATTTTCCCAGTCAGCTTCGTTATCCTTACTCGGCAAGTCAATATCATAGCGCCGATGGTAAGTGTCCGGGGTGTAAAGAGTGTGATTTGCGTAATTAACGTAATTCATTGGCGTTGAATTTAACACAAACTATCAAAACAGACACTCTGAATTAATTTGTTTAAAACATGATTAAATTATTTTTATTAGCAAAGATATTGAATTATTTCATTCAAGTTACAGAACCAGAAACGCTTGAATATATGGCTGGGACCCTCAAAAGGGGAGAAAGTCAGTGGATTGTGGGGAAATTATCCGATTCTTACGAGAATGAGATCCTTTCCTCCATTGGACTAGAGGTCCATGGCAAAAGCATAGATGAGTACCGGGACTCTTTTCAGGGATTGGGCTTGGAGATCGAGCACATCGAAATTAAAAGGGAAATGACCCTATTTAATGGGGTAAAAGAGTTGAGGAGCTGGATCGAAGCTCAGGTGGGCACTGAACTCCTAACCGAGCAATATCTTGCGGCCATGCAGGAGAAAGGTTGGGTGGATGCAGGAGATGGTCGTATCGGCTTTCCTTCTAAACATCTTGTGGCCTGCGTGTTAAAGAGGTAAAAATCTCTTTAACTCGACTTTGTACATTTTTCTGCCCGATTTTCACAATCTCTTGATCCAGAATCGATTACAAATCACGAAAGTGGCTTTTTAAGCCTACCTTCGTGATTTGTAATCGATTCTAAATCAAGATATTGCGAAACTCGGGCAGAAAAATGTACAAAGTCGAGTTTAATGGTTCGAGGCAATTGTCTCAAAAAGAAACCAAATTCTCCGTTCGGTTTCATCGATAAATATCTCTAATATACTACAGGTCGCTACATCTTCATGTTCTTCACAGACCTTATGAGCGGCTCGCATATGCTTGGCAAAATCTTTGTTGTCGTTCATCAAAATGGTGAGCATTTTTTTTGGCTCTACAAATAGGGTATCGTCATCCTTGATTCGTTGTAAGCGGGTGATTTCTCCCGTAGAATGGACTGTGACTTTTCCTAATTTACGGACGCGTTCAGCTAAGGGGTCGATCATGGCGAAAATCTGATCGGCTTGCTCATCAAATAACAGATGGTAATCGCGAAAATGGC
>PLXF01000149.1 GCA_003151315.1 Parachlamydiales bacterium | reverse complement strand
TCGATTCAGGATACATAAAACTTAGGGAAAGCATTTCAACTTTATACATCATCTGGGCCCCCGTTCCAATCGGATGTAACCCTAACTCACATTTAAGCTGTTTAGCAACATTTCTGCGGACTTGATTTACAATCTCACTTTTCGTAGGCAAAACATCATCCTTTTTTTGACAACTAACGAAAAGTAAAAATAAACAAATTAGAAATTTCATTTATAATTCCCCTGGTTTCTTAAATAATCCTCAATATACCTCTCGTGACTCAATACTTGGTTTTTGAGTTACAAGAGGTATAGAAGGGCTTGAGAGCAGCCCGAAATCTTTTTCGAAGAATGAATTCTTCCTCATGATTTGGAATATGCCATTCAAACGCTGCCTAAATGGCATATCCAAGAGGGCGCGATCAATTCCTGAGTTTAAGCTGCTCTAGAAGTCCGAGAATTTTGCTGAAGCTTTTGCACCGCCTCCTCATACGACTCCCTAGAATCAATTTCTAAATTTGGGTTTTCAAGATCAATCACTGAATACTTTAATACTCCATCAGTGATTCTCATGGAGCTCACACAATTTGGTTTTTTTTTGTCATCACGAAAAAAAATCCAAACCTGAACGTTTTGAGGAGTAAAAGGAACGGTATCCAAATAGGGACGAATTTTACCTTCGGCATTTATGGCGGCAACAAATATGTCGGCGGCCTGTATTAAAATTGCACGTCCAGTTTCAAGATCTATCGATTCAGGATACATAAAACTTAGAGAAAGCATTTTTACTTTATCCATCATCCGCGCTCCCGTTCCAAAGGGGAGTAAACCTAATTTCGATCTAAGTTGTTTGGTAACTTTAATTAAGATTTGATCTACAGCTTCGTTTTTTGTAGGCAAAACATCATCCTTTTTTTCGCAGCTGAATAAAACTAATAAAATGAAAAAAAAATATCTCAATTGTACTCTCCCTTGTGATCTATATAATCCTGGATATGACCCCTTATTGGATCTCTAAAAGTAGGGCTTTGAAGTCCGTGATCTATACCCGTCGCATCAGGGTGAGGCTTCAAAAGTATAAGTTGTTTGCGATTTTCGAGAATTTGTTCCATCAACCTAGACGTCCCACATTCATTAGAATCAAAAAATCCAGCATGAAATAGCTCACCCAAATGCACAATATCCAATTCACTTGCATAATTATGGGCCTCGTAACACATTTCTCGAGGAATGATTTTTCCGGGCGCAATATTAATTATGATTACTCTATCTCTGATTTCTTTTCTTGCTTTACCTAAAGCGTTATAGGTATCGATAGATCCCTTACTGTGGCAGATTTGCAAGATTTTCGCACTAGGATTATCGATATTTGCTTGATGGAATTCTTCCCACTTTGCTTGCTGCGTTCCCGCAGTTTTTGAAATCCCATTGTACGAACATATCAATGCTTCTGCTACATCAACAACAGCCGTATTCGTCTTGTTGTACACCCAGTCTACTGTATGAGATCCTGGAACAAGGTTTTGCAAGTATTGTTGATGGGATTGAGCGCCCGCTAACGTAGTAGCTATTCCATTTTGCCCTATAATACAAAAATCGGGCTCTTTGGGGACACTTAACGGGGTTTCATTGGGAACTCTCGGGGATTCTTTTGGTTTATTGCTTGCTGCAGGTGCATTCCCTGTATAAAGAAAAGCTCCTGGGTTAACAGTAGGCTTAAATTCTGGTGTGAAATTTAGAGGCGGATAACTGTTATTTAAGGCATCTTTTGCCAGATATTTCTCAAGATCAGACAAATTTAGAGAATCAATCAAATCACTCGCCAGCGACGAATCCCACTCCGAATTAATAGGTAAAGGCACTTTGGATGCATTACTCACCTCTTGGGCTAAAGCCTCGCTGAATGATTCCGAAGGAACGCTCAAATTGACAGATTCACTCCCTGGAATTCCTAAGAAAGATGGGTTTGTAATACCTTCTGCACTGATGGGAGAATTTTCAATAACAGGCGCGGTCTGAGAGTGTTCTTTATGAGGATCCTTCTTTTTCTTTTCATCTTCTTCATTGATTAAGGAATTGACTATAGAACAGCCAGTGGCTGCAACCCCGCTTGCTGCCGTGCCTGCGGTACAAGCTGTGAGGACCACAGCTGTAACCACAACACCTACGACTATTGCGCCAATAATGATGGCTTTTTTATGCTTCTTCCAAAATTTACCAATCTCTCGAAATGCTCCGGCTTCCCCAACCATTACCCCTTCGGGTGTTAGTAAAAGGAGTTGAATGTCCCTTTCTAATAAGGCCCGCTCTTCAGGTTCAGTACCTAATCTAGCTAAGCGAATAGCCATTTGATCGAAAGCTTCCCTATCCAAAACAGAGGCGTAAAAAAGCTCCATGATTCTTTCTTGAACGGCTCGTCTACATGCATCTAACTCTTCTAATGTAAGATCTCTTCCTTCCCATCTAACAGGAAAGGGAAGGGACATCCCCCAGGCAAACCCATATTCTTCACCGCTATCCACTTCACTTGCTTCTGGAGGTGCTTCAACGCTCATATTTTTCCCCTTTCTTTTGGAAATTTTACGATTTGTAAAAAAATATAGTAAATAATTTAGAAGAAGATTTTAGGAAAAAATTTAATAGATATCAACGAAAATATATCATTACTTTTAAAAAAATATGGGTCGCAATGATATTAAAATATTTACTTTACTTAGCGAGAATATCTGCTTGTTTCTTTTGCCTTAAGGCATGTCCCCAAGACGTTCAGATTCCTAAAGTGGACGGACTGTGGTATGGAGCTGTAACACTTGGTGCTGCGGAATTAGATATTGTGCTCCATATAGACGGATTGTCTGGGCTTATCGACTTTCCTAGTCAGGAAATATTTAATATTCCTGTGGGTTCACTCACGTGCACAAAAGAAGAGGTTCGATTTACGTTTGGAGGAACTTCAAATAGCTATATAGGATTTTTCAACGAAAATTACACAGAAATTAAAGGAAAACTATACCAACCCAGATCTTCAAACTTCCTTGTTTTATATCGGGAAAAGAGAACTTATATAGACTTATCACATCCTCAAGAACCTGTTTTTTCCTATCAAGAAGAGAACGTCCAATTTGAAAACGAACTAGAGGGAATTACCTTAGCCGGAACCATATTTTGGCCTAAAGGGACAATTCCCCTGCAGATCGCAATTTTAATTGCTGGGTCTGGGCCGCATGATCGCAATCAAACAATAGCCGGTCATAAATTTTTTTTGGTACTTGCCGATCATCTTGCACAAAAGGGAATCGCTTCTCTTCGATTTGATAAAAGAGGAGTCAATGATTCAACGGGATCCTATGAAAACGCAACAACTCTAGATTTTGTAAAAGACGTAATGGCCGCTAACAAATATATAAAAAATCGAACAGAAATTAGTTCTATAGGTCTTATAGGGCATAGCGAGGGAGGGCTTGTCGCTGCTCAAGTTGCAGCAGCATCGCCTAACATTGCATTCGTTGTGTTACTGGCAAGCCCTGGGATTAAGGGAGAAGAGTTGTTGTATCAACAGGCTCGTGCGATATTAACGGCAGATGGTGTAAGTGAGGAGGATATGGCTTCTGATTATAATTTACGTCGCGAGATCTTCTCCTTTTTAAAGGAAGAACCGGACATCAATGCATCTTATATTCCATTAGATCAAATGATAGAAAAGTATTTGACCACCGAGTGTCAGGAGAATGTCTCATCATGCATTTCCTTTACCCCTTTAAATAAAAAGAGAATGATTAAACTGTTAAATACCAATTGGTTTCGACATTTCCTTAACCTTGATCCTATCTCATACTTAAAACAAATAACCGCACCTGTTTTAGCAATTAACGGAGAACGAGATCTTCAAGTTTCTGCGGAAGAAAATCTCCGAGCGATAGAAAAGGGGCTAAAAGAAGGGGGGAACCCGAACTACACTATCTTGTCTGTCCCTCATCTCAACCATCTGCTGCAAACATGTAAAACAGGCTCTATTCAAGAATATGCACACATTAAAGAGACGATTTCTCCCATCGTGTTGGATGCGATTTCAGGTTGGCTTTTGCGCCTCCCGTAAAAGCAAAAAATTGACTTTGATTTCGATCCCCTTTACTCTTTTTTATCATGGGCTATCTGAAACGATTTTTTATCTTGGAGCGATTGACTCTGTCTTTGCTCTTTTTGCTTTTATTTGCACTGCCAATTGAGCGCAAATACGACAAAGCTTTCCGTTTTTTTTCGCTGACTTTGATCCCCGATGGGATCTCCCTCCCCTCCTACTTTGACAAAATGATCTATTACTACCCCTCCGATCTGATTGTCCCTTTCCTGATTGTTTTGTCCCTTTATGCCTTTAGAAGGTCTTTGAGAGAGGTTTTGCTGGGGAGCCAAATGACCCCTCTGTGGATCGTCCTTTTCTTAAGCGGCGTTTCCATCGCCACATCTCCCCTCGCCTATTATCCTGTGCTTTACATCCGCCTGCTACAATTGTTTACTCCTATCGCTCTCTTTGCCCTGTTCGCTCACGCTATTCCTAACCATCGACGGGTACAAGTTGTCCGCCTCGCTATGGCCACGCTTTTGTTAGCAGGAACTATGCAATCGACCATTGCGATTACCCAGTACTTCCATCAAAAACAGCTCGGGCTGAAATTTTTATCGGAAGTGCCCTTTGATCTGTCGGACGAAAATACACCGAGTATCGAAGTTACTGAAGGAAGACGCTGGCTTGTAGATGTTTTTTTTCCCCGTGAAACGAAAACACGTTTAATTCTGCGCGCTTCGGGGACTTTGCCCCATCCCAATGTTTTAGGGGGGTTTTTGGCCCTTACGTTGATGTGCACAACCTTTTTTATCTATGAACAGCGAAAGAAAACGCGCTTATTTTTATCCCTTCTCTATTTTCTGCAACTGTTTGCCCTTGCGACCACCTACTCTCGAGCCGCGATCTTTGCTTGGGCTTTGGCCTCGTGCCTCTTTTTAGGATTTACCTACCGCCTTTCCGGCCGTTCCATCCGTTTTGCCAGCGGCACTATGGTAGCGTCTGTTTTTCTCATCGCTCTTCTTTTCCATGAGCCCTATCTTAAGCGCGGTGGCATTGTGAATTACGCGCCTGCGGCAAAAGCTTCTGATCAAGTGCGCTTCTACTACCAAAATGTCGCTTTTCAAATGATCCATAACCACCCGCTAACCGGCGTAGGTTTTCGGCAATTTGCTCTTCAGAGCACCCCTTATGTGTCGCAACGCTCAAACATCATGCCCCATATGGCTGTGCATAATATCTATCTTCTGTTAGCTAGTGAATCGGGACTTCTGGCTCTCGGTGCTTTTCTCTTTTGGATCGGTTCTATTACACTTGCGTTTTTCCGATCAAAAAAAGAGCCTTTAACAATAGCCCTATTCGCCACCTTTTCCGGCTTTTTGTTTATTGGTATGTGCGATCTGTACCCTATTGCTTTTCATCAGGGGACCTTGATGTTTTTTTCTCTAGCGGGCTTTTTAAGTTGCTTAATAGAGAAGAAAAAGGAATTCAAGGAACCTTCTCGTTTGGAAATTCACCATATGTTTGATGAAATTTCCTCGAGCTATGACCGGATCAATCGGATCCTTTCTTTGGGTTTAGATCGGAATTGGAGAAGACAGGCCGCTCTCTATCTTCCTCCAAAAGAAGGGCTCCATCTCCTCGATTTAGCAACGGGAACCGCCGATCAGTTGATCGCCCTTTTTGAAGCAAAAGCCCCCATCGAATCGGCGATTGGGATCGATTTGAGCCAAGAGATGCTCCTCATCGGCGAAAAAAAAGTGCAAAATAAGAGCTACGGGAAAAGGATCGAATTGCAAATCGGCGATGCCCTTACTATTCCTTTCGACGACCTTCAATTCGACGCTTGCACCTTTTCCTTTGGGATCCGCAATGTCAAAGATCCTCTCTTGTCGTTAAAAGAGATCCACCGGATTTTGAAATCTGAAGGGCGCTGTTTGGTTCTGGAGTTTTCTCTTCCTCCTTTTCCGATCCGCCCCTTTTATCTCCTCTATTTGCGCTATCTTCTTCCCTGGCTGGGAAATAAACTCTCGCGCCACAAGAGAGCCTATAGTTACTTGAACGAAACCATTGAAACTTTTCCGTCAGGGAACTCCTTTTTGTCTCTCATGCAAAAAGCCGGGTTTACACACCTCCAAAAGCGGCAAATGGCACTGGGAGCTGTGACTCTGTATGTAGGAGAAAAGTGAATCTCTTTCCAAAAATCTATTGGAAAGGGCGCTCTCAGGAACCTCCATTGGCCGGATGGGGATTAGGAGATCCTGGTCCTTTATCGTTTGGCTGGCGCCATTTTCGACCCACTTTAGCTTCCCACTGGGCCGATTTCCCCTCCCATTTCCAGTTTTCTCCTCGAGTTGTTACCTCTTGGGATCCAACAAAGGCGAGTGCGATACAAAAGCCAGATATCCAATCGATCTCCTATACTCCCGACCGCGCTACCTGGCGCATCCTAGTGGAACAAATTTTGGAGCGAATCGGCAAAGGGGAGGTGGAAAAAGTGGTTTTAGCTCGCGAATGCACGATTGAACTGAAAAAAACAGTTGACCCTTTATCCATAATGGCTTTTTTAGCCCCTAAAGCCCCCAATGCGGCCCTATTTTGTATACAACCAACATCTCGCTCCGCTTTCTTAGGAGCCAGCCCAGAACGCCTCTTTTATCGCCGGGGTGATTTTTTTGAGACAGAGGCTTTGGCCGGCACGAGAAAATGGGACTCCAAAGAAGATTTACGTCTCATCGACAAGGAACGTAACGAATTTTCCTTAGTCGAAAAATCGATCCAACAGGCGTTGGCCCCATTTACCGCGCAAACCACTTTTTCAAAACTATCTCTTCGAGCTGCGGGTTCATTGCAACATTTGCACAGCGTACTGCAAACACACATCGGTGCCGAGGTAAACGATTCGACTCTTTTGGATAGACTGCACCCTACGGCGGCTCTTGCGGGATTTCCCCCTTTGCAAGCTCTACAACTTCTCGATACAATTGAGCCTTTTGAACGGGGACTCTACGGAGCGCCCATCGGCCACNNCACATGGGTAGCGGCTCTTCCGAGTGGATTGTGGCGATCCGCTCTTGTCTCCTATTCGGCTCTACAGTACGACTCTATTCGGGAGCGGGAATCGTCGCGGGTTCTCAACCCGATGCAGAGTGGGACGAATTGGATGCAAAACTGGGCCTTTATGAGGGGATTTTTTTATGAATTCACAGATGGCTTGGTGGATCGTAGATCAACTAGTGCAGCAAGGGGTCCAGATATTTTGCATTGCGCCTGGCTCTCGCAGCACCCCGCTAGCCTTGGCGGCAGCTCACCATAAAAAAGCAAAAACGGTGATCCACTTTGATGAGCGGGGGTTGGGCTTTTACGCCCTGGGTGCTTCTCAAGGAGGGCAAATTCCGTCAGCCCTCATTGTCACTTCAGGTACTGCGATAGGCAATCTCTTACCCGCTATTATGGAGGCCCACCACAGCGCAACGCCTCTGATTGTACTGACGGCCGATCGCCCGCCTGAACAACTCCTTAATGGGGCCAATCAATCGACCGATCAGCTAAAGATTTTCCAGAATTTTGTCCGAGGGCAAATCGTCTTTCCTTGCGCCGCAGTGGAGGTTTCTGAAAGCTACGTTCGCAATACAATAGCTCATGCCGTAGCTGTTAGTAAGCTCGCTTCAGGACCCGTCCACATCAATTGGCATATACGAGAGCCTCTCTTTATTCCCCCCTTCCCTTCTCTAGTTGAAGGGAAACCCATTCCCCATCATCTCCCTAAAAAAGAGCCCTCTTCGTCGATGGCCCTTTCGGGTAGAGGCGTTATTCTCATTGGCCGCCTCTCCTCACCGCGCCACTTAGCGCCCATTCTCAAATTGGCGCATACGCTGCGATGGCCCATCTGGGGCGATCTTTTGTCTCAAGCCCGCCTATTTTCCACGCCAGAACAGATCCGCTACTTCGACTCTATTTTAGACATAGGAGCTCCTCCGGCCGATACTGTCCTCCATTTTGGTGAGCGGATGACCTCGAAAAAAAGTCTCAATTACCTAGCGAAAAGGCATATTCATGTAAGCCCCTTTGGGTATCTACAAGACCCCGAGCATAGGGTAACCGAAAGGGTTATCGCCGATCCCGATCTATTCTGCGCAAAAGCTGAACTATCTCCTGCCCCCGAAGAATGGCTCGAAATATGGAAAAGCCTCGACCAAAACATCGGGGAAATTCTCGACGAGCTGTTCCGTGAATCTTCTGTCTGCACAGAGGCTCATCTCGCTCATGTATGGGGAAAATATATCGCCCCCGATTGGGCTCTATTTTTGGGCAATTCGATGGCGATTCGTGAAGCCGATCATTTTTTGTTTCCTCTTCAAGGACGGGGTTTTTACGCGAATCGGGGCCTCTCCGGCATCGATGGAAATATCGCCGCAGCCGCAGCCCTTTCTAACTTTGGACCCACGGCTCTCTGGATTGGAGATCAGGCTGCGCTCCATGATCTCAATTCGTTTTCCCTTCTTTCGGAAACGCCCCATCCCCTGACTCTGGTCGTCTCCAATAATTTTGGCGGAGGGATCTTTTCCCATTTAGGACTTTCCGGAAATACGCCCCATTTTGAACGGCTATTCGCCAATAACCACTCTTGGCAATTTGAGCAGATCGCACGGATGTTTAATCTCCCTTATTACAAGGTGGATACCCTTCTCGATTTTTTTTCCGCTTGGGAACGTTCGCAAAAACGGTCTTCTGTGATCGAATTTGTCACTTCCCGAACCGATAATTACGCATTTCATGAAATCATGAATCGTACGCTCGCGGAAAAAATTTTCGATTTTCCTCTATGCATTAAATGATTTCTTTACAAAATTTAAAATATTTCTATACTCGATTCTCTCTTTAAAAGGGTTGTTTAACCCGCTCAACCAAAAGAAGAATGGAGAAAAAAATGAAAATGAAATCTTTCGCAGTGTGCATGCTAGTCTCTCAGTTCTTGTTCTCAATGCAAAACTCTTCGAAAACAGAGCCACCCGTAATCGAAGTAGAGACCTCTGCCCCCGTAATTATCTCGCAGCCAGGGCCTCAAGGGCCTGAAGGTCCACAGGGAGTTCCCGGGCCAGTCGGTCCAGTAGGGCCTAAGGGACTCGCCGGCCCACAAGGGGTAGCAGGACCTACGGGACCTGCAGGACCTAAAGGAGAGTCCGCACCTAAGAGCCTCGCAGCCTACGCTCATTTTGCAACACACGCTTCTTCTTCAGCTCAAATTGGAGCCAATCGAGTGGTTAAGAACAACCCGATTTTGTTTAATCAAAATAACGGAATCGACACAGCGCCGCCTGTCATTGCCACAGGAGGGATCACCTACAATTGCCACGACGATCCTTCAGGATCTGGATTTAAAGGGGTGAGCCAAATCGCTGTAAAAGAGGCGGGCGACTACCTCGTCATTTGGGGTTCCTCTCTCGATTGCACCTTTAGTTTAGCTAAGAATGGAAAGGTTCTTGCCAACACGCAACTCGATTCAGCGAGCGGCGCGTTCAATTCCAGCTCAACGATTGTGCATATGGAAAATGGAGATGCTCTTTCCGTAATCAATACGCAAAACTGCGCCGCCGGCAATATCGGCTATTTGGGAGCTAAGATGGGGACCAATTCGGTCTCTGCTTTTGTCACCCTAGTCCGTCTAGAGTAGAACACTCTTTACAGCGGGGCGGTATCTAATCGCTCCGCTGCTTTTCTTAATAAGGTAACTTCTTGCGCCATTTTCTCTGTGGATACGGGTGGCAATAGATGAGCCAAAAACATCCTCGTTAAAAAAACAAACACCGAACTCTCCCCTTTTTTTCTAGGGATATAATGAACATGAATATGAGGAACGCTCTGTCCCACTTCAACTCCATTTTTTTGCAGCAACAAGTACGAAGAGGTCTTAAAGACCTCGCTCACGATCCGATCCACTACCCGAATGACTCGCCCCATCGCCACCATCTCCACATCAGTAAGCTCCTCAAAGCGCTCCATATGCCGCTTCGGAATAATGAGACAATGCCCCGGAAAAATCGGTTTATAAGTGACCATAGCGAACGCTAATTCATCTTCATAAAATGTTTGGGCGCTGATAATACTCTCAGTGCAAAAAGGGCAACCTAATGGTTGTGGCGTACAAGGGCGAAAAGAGAAAAGCCCTATGCTCAATAGACAAACAACCGCAGTTATTTTAAGATATTTTTTCTTACGCATAGACTGAGACCGTTGCATAACCTCCCCCAATGATGTAAAATGAGACCGTTGCATAAGCTACAAACGCTTCTCTAATCAGCTCCCACGGTGATTAGAGAAGCGTTTGTAGCTTA
>PLXF01000063.1 GCA_003151315.1 Parachlamydiales bacterium | reverse complement strand
CCTTATGTCGATGCGGCTCAGGTCCTTTTCGGGTATGGGGGAAATATAGCGATTGCCCTAGTCGCCTTTGTCGCCTGCGTGGGGACATTGAACGCCTGGGTGCTCACCAGTGGTCAGATCGCTGTGGAAGCGGCAAAAGATGGACTTTTCCCCCCCATTTTTGCCCGGACGAATCGATTTGGATCTCCTTACGTGAGTCTTTTAATCGCCCTGTTTTGCACATTGCCCCTGTTAGGGCTGACCCTTACGCCCCATATTTTGCAGCAGCTCAATGTGGTGATCGATCTTTCTGTGACGGCGTTTCTCTTTATTTATCTAGCTTGCACGTTCGCCTTTTTGAAAGTCTTAACGGAAGAAAAGTTCAAAAAAAATTATCGATTATGGATAATCTCTGCAGGAGCTCTCGCTTTTTGCCTGTGGGTTATCTCATTGACCTCTTGGAAAAACCTGGGACTTTGCTCTTTATTTGTTTTAAGTGGGTGGCCCATATATAAAATAAGAGCGGCTCGCAAAAAACCCGTCTCTTCGTAAACCCTCTTTTCAAGGGATAAATGGATAAAATCGTAGAACCATCGGAAATCATCGATAAAGGGGATTTTTCCCAGGAGCGCAGCCATACCCCGCCGAATCCCTGGATCCGGTTCTTAGCCCGCTTCTTTGATTATTCCCTATTTTTCACCGCGATTCGACTCCTCATTCTCTCTTTTCAACCCCATTTTTCTTTCCGCGCCATCGACTCGTTTGTCCCTGTGGAATTTTTAGCGTGGGTTCCCTTAGAAGCGCTACTCCTTTCCACTTGGGGAACAACCCCGGGGAAATGGCTATTGCATATCCAGATGCGTTTTGGACGGACAGGCAAGCCCGATTTTAAGTTAGCGTTTCGGCGCAGTATTCTCGTTTGGATTCGGGGTCTCGGCCTTGCGATCCCTTTTATTAATTTGTTCTGTTTTCTCGTGGCCTACAACCGACTAAAACTCACCCAAACAACAAGCTGGGACCGGGACCTCAATATCCATGTCTCTTACGCGCCTATTCATCGCTGGAGAATAGGATTGGCCGCTAGCGTCGCTGTCTTAGGCCTTCTGTTTTACTATCTCCCTTTCTGACCGTGCCGCCTCTGGTGTAAAAGAGGGACAGGATGAGTAGGATCGCAAAGCGTTCTTGCTTATCTTGTGTTTGAATCACGAGCGGTATACTTTGTAAATTATTTCTTCCGACATGCTATACATCGGAATAAAAGGGTTTCCCATGTCTTTTGATCCGTCCATGAATTTTCTTTATAGAGGCCAGGAGAGTCTGGACCCTATATTCCGGCCGAGAGCCGTTGCTGTGATTGGCGCAACGGAAAATCTGGGGAGCGTCGGCAGGACGGTGATGCAGAATCTAATGAGCACCTCCTTTGGAGGGGATCTTTTTCCGGTCAATCCAAAGCGGGAATCTGTTTTAGGGATACCGGCATTTCCCCACGTGAGCCGCTGTCCCAAACCGGTCGACCTCGCCATTATTGTGACTCCGGCCAAAGCGGTTCCTCAAATCATTAGCGACTGCGCCGATGCGAAGATCCCCGCGGCTGTTATTATCTCCGCCGGTTTTAAAGAGATGGGAGAGCCAGGAATCGAACTAGAACGGCAGATCCTCGTCCATGCACGTCGGGGAAACATGAGGATTATTGGCCCCAATTGCCTAGGCGTGATGAATCCAATTTCGGGTCTGAATGCTACGTTTGCTGCAGGGATGGCTCTTAAAGGGAATGTGGCTTTTATTTCCCAGTCGGGCGCGTTGTGCACCGCGGTTCTCGACTGGTCGCTCCATCAGAAAGTGGGGTTTAGCGCGTTTGTTTCGATCGGATCGATGGTCGATGTCGATTTTGGCGATCTGATCAACTATTTTGGAAACGATCCCGAGACGAAAAGTATCTTAATCTATATGGAGAGCATCGGCGACGCGAGGAGCTTTTTGTCGGCGGCGAGAGAGGTGGCTCTGACAAAACCGATCATTTTGATCAAAGCGGGCAGAACCGCCGAGTCGGCAAAAGCGGCCGCATCTCATACTGGCTCTTTGGCTGGCAGTGATGAGGCCCTCACAGCCGCTTTGCGCCGAGTGGGTGTTCTGAGAGTCGATACGATTGCCGATCTTTTTGGGATGGCGGATGCTTTGAGTAAGCAACCCAGACCCAAGGGACCCCATTTAACCGTTGTGACCAATGCGGGTGGACCTGGCGTAATAGCGACCGATGCGCTTATTCATGAACAGGGAAAATTGGCTGAACTCGATTCTGAGACGGTCGAGGCATTAAACAGTTTTCTTCCCGCGCAATGGAGCCGCAACAATCCGGTCGATATTCTCGGAGACGCCAACGCCGAGATATATGCGAAGGCGGTAGAGGCGGCAGCCAACGATCCCCACACAGATGGCATATTGGTCATTTTAACGCCTCAAGATATGACCGAATCGACCGCGACTGCTGAGCGGATCGCCTCGCTGAGGTTTTTAGGTCGGCCGATTTTTGCGAGTTGGATGGGAGCTGATGCGGTGGAAG
>PLXF01000160.1 GCA_003151315.1 Parachlamydiales bacterium | reverse complement strand
CTTGTCTGTCCAACTTTCCAGTGGATGGAGTATATAATCAGTCTCTTACTTGAAAGAAAAGCGTTTCACGCCTACCCTATCAAAGTTCACTCTGCGGTGCCATGGTTCATCCTCTTTTCTCTGACAGATCTATATCTTTGAGTCGTGGCATGAAATGGTTTTTTCCTTTTGTTGTGAGCGCAGCCCTTTTTTGTGAAGAGCCTAAGCTCGGATTAGATCCTCTTACCTCTCAATTATTTCACGATCTGTAAATGGTTCATCTAATCGACCAGAAAATTAACGATCGACTTCCCCTAGTTGTCAACTATCTGATGCAAGGGGGCTATTTTAACATGCCCTCAGCGCGAACTTTCGATGCGGGAGTTTTTGGTTTTGGTTATGCCTATTTGCCCCCCTATCGTCTTTGGGGCTTGGGGTTTCAATTCTTCGACCATTTAGAAGCTACGGGCAGTTATTGGATCTATCATGGAATTCGAGAGGGTAATTTTGGCCATTTGGGGTTTGGCGACGATGCGGAGAGGGCCGCTAATGTGAAGTTTATCCTTCTCAGAGGAAAAGATGGGTTTCCTATTCTTCCCCATTTTGCTGTCGGCTGGAACGATTTTTTGGGTAGTTGCCGTTTTCGTTCTTTTTATGCTGTTGCTACAAAAGAATTCCTCTCTTGGGATCTCGAAGCAACCGTGGGTTGGGGCCAAGGGAGAATTCAGGGATTTTTCGGCGGATTGGCGTGGAGCCCGTTGCGCCATTCGAAGTATTTTTGGAAGGGGCTCACTTTAGCGGCCGAATATGATGCTAATAATTACAAGCGGCACTCTAGCGAGCATCCCAGTGGAAAGACGGTTAATAGTCGAATCAATTTGGGCGTCCAATTGAAGGCCTGGGATCTATTTCGACTCTCCGCCAGCACGATTAGAGGGGACGATTGGGCCGCAAGTTTAGGTATAAATTACAATTTGGGTAGTACAAAGGGGCTCTTTCCCAAAATCTACGACCCTCCCATCTATAGAACACCTATAGATACCGAACCTTTAGGGCATTTGCGTACCGAGCGGGAATTTGCGCAGGAATTGGCTTATGCGCTTAAAGAGCAGGGATTCGATCTCTATACGCTCTATTTAATCCCCGATGCTAAAGGGAAAGATCGGATTTGGATGAAAATCATCAATGTCCGGTACCGAGAAGAAAGGGAGGTGCGTAGCCGGGTAGAAAATGTGTTAGCCTCCTTAGCTCCTTCTAATATTTCTACCGTAACAATGGTTGTAGAGGCCGATGGGTTGGTCGTTCACGAATACCGGTTCCGGATCGAAGATTTAAGAAAATATGGAGAGGGGCAGTTAGGAGAGGCAGAATTTCAGGTCATTGCTCCTTTAAAGGAGGCCTCTTCCCAACCTTCGCAATATGAGGGGACACTTCTATTTAAACGGAAAAAGCCGAGATGGCTACTCACTTTCAGACCTTGGCTCCGCAGCTTTTTTGGGAGCAGCAAAGGAAAATTCAAATACGAGGTGGGTTTTGGATTTGGTCCCGAAGGGTATTTATTCGACCAGATCTACTATTGTCTCTGGGGAACGTATACAGCTAGCTCGAGCACGCAAAATTTGAGTGACAGAGACTTTCTAAATCCATCGAGGATTATTAACGTTCGTACCGATACGATTCGGTATAACCAAGCCAATTCTTTTCACGTCGATCAAGCTTATGTCCAAAAAAGTTGGAATATGGGGCAAGGGTGGTTTTCTCGTCTCGCTCTGGGTTATTTTGAGACAGCTTATGCAGGTGTCTCTTTAGAAACGCTTTATTTTCCTGTCGATTTCAACTGGGCCATCGGCTTTGAAGTGGCGAATTTATATAAGCGAACCTATTACGGAGTGGGATTTCAGGACGTTCGAAAGCTCACTGATATCGGCTATCAGTATTTCCCTTATATAGGATTGCAATATTTCGCTGAGTTGTACTACCAATACAAGCCATTTAGTCTCGATTTCAAAATCAGCGCTGGGCAGTTTTTAGCGCGAGATAAAGGGATTCGATTTGAAGGAGGCCGCACCTTTGAAAGTGGATTGAGGGTTGGATTGTGGTATACACTGACCAATGCAAACGATGTGGTAAATAACAGCCGTTACTACGATAAAGGGTTTTCGATCACGATGCCTCTCGATATTTTCTTAAACAAAACGAGTCGTTCCCGCATTGGCTACGCGATGTCAGCTTGGCTTCGTGATTGTGGAGCGAGAGCCGCTACCGGAAAGCAGCTATACCCCACTCTCTATTGGGAGCGTTACAATGGAGAACCGGGGATTTTCTAATTGGATGTAAATCCGCTTTACATCCGATCGAGAACCTGTTTTGCGGCATAGGTAAAAATCATGTCGGCGCCCGCCCTTTTGATAGACAAGAGAGCTTCATAAAACACTTTTCCCGCATCCAAATAGCCCATTTGATGGGCAGCGATCACCATCGCGTATTCGCCGCTTACGTGATAGGCGGCAATGGGCCTTTTTGTCTGTTCTCTTAATTTAGCAATGACATCTAAATAAAAGGTGGCCGGCTTGATCATGAGGATGTCGGCTCCCTCTTCTTCATCAAGTTGCGCTTCCAAGAGGGCCTCACGCACATTAGCCGGATCCATTTGGTAGGTTTTCTTGTCGCCGAATTGGAGTTTAACATCGAGTGCGTCTCGAAAAGGACCATATAAAACGGATGCGTACTTTGCACTGTAGGACAAAATCCCCACGTTTTCAAATCCTTGACGGTCTAGAGCGCCTCTAATGGCAGAGACCCTTCCATCCATCATATCGCTCGGGGCGACAAAGTCGATGCCCGCTTCGGCTTGCATGAGGGCCATCTGAATAAGCCGCTCGATAGTTGCGTCATTGACGATCTCCCCTTTTTCATTCACCAATCCATCGTGTCCATGAATTGTAAATGGATCAAGAGCGACGTCAGTTATAACGCAGAGGGTGGGGATTTCCTGTTTAATGCGCCGAATCGCTCGCGCCAATAAACCTTTTGGATTCCAAGCCTCTTCAGCTTCCCAACTTTTTAGAGCGGGGTCGATGACGGGGAAAAGGCAAATACTTTGAATACCTCTCTCATGTAGCTGCGCCGCCTCCCGAATAACCAAATCGACCGTGAGCCTTTCAACGCCAGGCATACAATCAATGGGGACTCCCTTTTTTTCGCCTTCAATAATAAAAAAGGGGACGGTCAAATCGGAGGGTCGTAGGTGAGTTTCCTGAACGATCTTACGGATTGATTCCGATTGGCGGTTCCGTCTTAAACGGATAGGAAATGGGTATTGAATAGGGGTGGTAATCATGGGGTGGATAATAACCATATACCTCTCGTAACTCAAGAATTGGTTTTTGAGGCGCGCGAAAATGGTCATAAATCGACTAGTTTGGCCAATGGCCAAACGTCTGAGGGCAATCGGGCTAAAAAAGTTGCAACGTCGAGAATACAGCCCCCCTTTTCGATCGTC
>PLXF01000170.1 GCA_003151315.1 Parachlamydiales bacterium | reverse complement strand
AGAAGTGCGGATAGAGGTGTTGGAACTCAATTGCACAGCTCCTCGCTATGTAATCGCCCAGATCGATTTCGAATTCCCCGATTATGAAGCCACCATTTTGATGAAACAGCAGACGATGAAAGACGTCGGCTCTCTGTATCAATTGGAAGATAAACAGATCCGAGAAGCTCGAAGCGAGTTGGAAAATTCCCTTCTCCATAATCGGGACTGGCGCCAATCGGCCCCTTTGAGCACCTTTGAGGAGCTGTATAAAGCGGCAGATGAATTAGAGACGCTACTGATCGAAGCGCGATTCACCGACGCCAGAACGCTCCATAAAATAAAGGCGATCGGTCTTTCAGAAGCCTCTTATTATGAGTATTTACAGCAAGATAGCGCGGAAATACCCTCTTTATCGCCCGATTTTTGGAGTCGAATCGAAGAGCAGCTCAATGCTGAGCAGGTTTTTCGGAAAGAGGCGGTCGATTATGTAGTGAATTCCTTCCAAAAGAGAAAGTGGATACTGACCCAAGATCTGGCTCTTGAGCGCTCGCTCCGCTCCCAGGTAGGACACACCGTCCCTGAGCGGATTACCCGCGTGTATGCCGGGTCCCATATAGTCAATCAGGGAGAGAGGATCAATTCCCGCCATCTCACTATGATGCAGTCGATGAAGCAGGCCCTTTCTGAAAACCGGAAAATCTGGGATCCTCTCACAATTGCTTCTAGCCTTCTCCTCTCTTTAATTTTTGTGGTGATTTCGGCCCTTTATTTCCGAGTTAGCGAACCGAAATTTATCCGGTCGCTTCAGCAGTTGTCTCTTTTTGTCTGTGTTGTTCTGTTGACCTTATTTTTAGCTAAATTGACCGAATACGCGCTCCTTAAAAGCACCAGTAGCGTCATCGAGTCGATCCGCTATCCCATTGTCGCCCCCTTCGCCACGATATTGATTTGCGTTCTGATCTCTCCGAGAGTCGCCCTATTTGCTGCGACGTTTCTCTCGATTATCCTTTCGGTCAGCCTTGCGGTCGATCACAGCCGCTTTTTGATTTTGAATCTCGTCACCTCCATTGTTGTGATCATAGCAACGAGGTCGTTGAGGAAGAGAAAAGAGGTGTTCCGCGTTTGCATGAAGTCGTGGCTTAGCGCTCTTCCCGTCCTCTATGCGTACACATTAAGCGAGGGGAATTTATCCAGCTATGCTCTATTTATCGATGCTGGCGCCTCTTTTGCGTTCCTCTTCGCCACGGCGGTTTTGGTCGTAGGACTTCTCCCCGCCCTGGAGTTTCTATTTGGCGTGATGACCGATATGACTTTGATGGAATACATGGATACGAACAATGAGCTCCTTCGCCGTTTGGCCATTGAAGTACCCGGAACGTATCAACATTGCCTCGTTTTAGGCCATTTAGCCGAGGCTTGCGCTCAATCGATCGGCGCCGACGGCCTTTTATGTCGAGTGGCGACCCTCTACCACGACATCGGCAAAATCAATAACCCCCAATTTTACACCGAAAATCAGGGGGGCGCTGTGAATATCCATCAGCTCCTCACGCCTCTCGAGTCGGCCCAGGTGATTGTCTCTCATGTGACCGATGGAGAGGCGATCGCCCGAAAGAACCGTCTGCCGCAAGAATTCATCGATATTATCCGGGAGCATCACGGAACGACGCTCGTTTACTATTTTTATCGGAAGCAGTTGGAATTAAAAGGGGGACGTGCGGAAGAGGTCGATGAGTCGCAGTTCCGTTATCCCGGCCCTAAACCCCATACGAAAGAGTCGGCAATCGTGATGATTTGCGATTCGATTGAAGCCGCCTCCCGCTCGATGGAAGAGATCAACGAAGAGAACCTCACCGAAATGATTAATCGGCTTGTCCGAGAAAAGGGAGAGGACGGTCAATTTGACGAATGCCAGCTCACCTTTGAAGAGCTGGGCAAAGTGAAACGCACCCTTGTGAAGTCGCTCCTCCTTGCCCATCACGTCCGGATCAAATACCCGAAAAAAGAGAGATTCCCTTCTTAACTCGACTTTGCAACTTTTTTAGCCCGATTGCCTTGCCCCTTTGCCTTCGGACGTTTGGCCTTTGTCTGAACTAGTCGATTTATTAAACCTCTTGTGTAACCCTTTTCTGCCATTTTCATAATTTCCACACTCGCTTAAAAATTTCTCCTGCTTTCAGCGTCTCAGCAATTAGCTCGGCGCTGATGAAAAAACACGCCGCTGAAGGCAAGATATGAACATAGCCGAAAAGGGTTATGTAAGAGGTCTAATAAATCGACTAGTTTGGCCAAAGGCCAATTTTTGACTCCTTCCTGGTTAAACGCCTCAGAGGACAAAAGGGCAAGACAATCGGGCTAAAAAAGTTGCAAAATCGAGCTTAAGAGTTCCGTGCTTTTAGGCTTTGATTCCGACAAGCGCCCATGATAGTCCCCATAAATACAGCCGCCGTGAGGCCTACGAGGCCGCAAGTCCATCCGGGAGCCTCAGGGGAGTCTTCCTCTTTGAGGATCGAAGAAACCGTCTTTACATAAATATTCCAAGCCATTGTTTTGGCTGCGTATTTCAAGAAGTCTACCGCTGCGCTTTTGATTTTTTCTGCCGTAACCCCCATTTCTAATGTCTCAGCCGCCTTAGCTCCCCCTAACTTACCGTAATGGAAGGAGGCTCCTAGGGGAAAGGCTGAGAAAGGGGTTAATTGATTCGGAAAATTGAGCCAAACCTCGATGCCGAGGCTTAGAAAACCGCTTAACTCTGAAGGAAAAGTCATACAAATTACCTCATAAAACGGTCCGATATAGTAAAACAGACCCCTTTTTCTTTCAACAAATTTCAAAAACCAACTTCTTATCGTTATTTCCTTAACTCATTTAAAATCAACATGATGAGTATATAATATATTAAATTAACTTGAAGTTATAATAAATATGTTATAAAATAATAATTATAAAATGGAATAATTTGTATGTTTAGCATAAGTGGAATAAATCCTTTTCGTTCGATGAATTACAGCTCTCCGGCCTCTAATGAAGAGGTGCAGGACGAGTTATCCGACACCATTTTGAAAAGTGGGGAGGAAATCGCTAGTTCATCTGCCGATGGATTAACAGGCCGAGTGGCTATGGGGAGTACAGATTCTCCCGTCAGTGAAGTGAGCGCCTCTATTTTAGGCTCAACGTCCCGTTCTGAAGCCTCTCCAAGGCCTTCCGCTCTTGCTGCGCCCTCTCAGGCAAAAGAGTCTCCTCGGGTCGTGGATTCAGCCGTTTCTGAAGACGTTTTTCGCAGGATCACAATGGGCAATTTCGGATTCGGAAAAAACACCCACGCTTAGCATCCCCGCAATCTTTGGTTTATTTTAGGGCGTGTCGTCAATTAGACCTCTTGCGAAAATATAACGCAAAGACACTAAGTCGCGAAGACGCAAAAATTTTTATAAATCATTCACGATTATTTCTATGCGGAGAAGTTTTTGCTCTAAGTTGAAAAGTAATCCTCTTTCTTTGCGTCTTTGCGTTAACTTTTCACAACCCACGCAAGAGGTTTAATTGACGACACGCCCCAAACCCTGTTCTGTATGAAATCGGAAAAATCTACTCGTACGCGTCGTCTATCGATTCACTATCTGAGTTGTCTCTAGGATTAATGTTTCCAACCGTGCATCGCACAGAGCTGTTGTTTCACCCGCTTTTCCTATCACTTCGGCATAAATCTTAATTTTTGGTTCGGTTCCGGAGGGGCGGATGACCACTTTACTCCCATCGGCTAACCAATAGCGCAACACATTGGAACGGGGAAGTCCCTCTATGCCTGTGAGGTAATCTTCCCAAGCCGCGACGCGGATAGAGCCAATAGCTTGCGGAGGGTGCTCTCTTAGTCTGGCCATAGACCGCTCCATCGTTTCGTTTCCCTCCATGGTATCAGGAAGAGTAATCTGCGATAGTCCTTCTCGGTGAATGCCGTAACGGGCGTAGAGTTGCTCTAACCGATCGATGAGCGTTATATGTTCCTTCTTAGCGAGTGCGGCCGCTTCGGCCAGTAGACAACTGGAAGAAACGGCGTCTTTATCTCTGACAAATGATCCAAACAGGTATCCAAACGATTCTTCTCCTCCAAAAATATACTCGTATTGATCCCCCTTTTCCCAATCGGCTATTTTTTCGGCGATGTATTTAAACCCCGTCAACACATCGAAGCTCGGGCGTCCATAACTTTCGGCGATTTTCCGAAAAAGCTCTGTCGTGACGATCGTTTTAATAAAGGCTCCCTTCGAGGGTAACCTCTTCTGCGCTTGGAGCGCCTCGCAGATGTGGTGCAGACACAGGCAAGCGATCTGATTGCCTGAAAGACGGATAGCCTGGCCCTGGTGATAAACAGCGGCGCCCATCCGATCGGCATCAGGGTCGGTTGCAATCAACAGATCCCCTTTTTTTTCGACCATTTGCCGCATCCCGATTTGTAAAGCAGCCGCTTCTTCTGGATTGGGGCACGGGGCGTTTGAAAAATAG
>PLXF01000041.1 GCA_003151315.1 Parachlamydiales bacterium | reverse complement strand
GCAGCCATCTCTATCCCCATCATCAACGTCATCGAGCCTGGATTTGACCTTCTGATGAAGACGACAAAGACAGGACGAGTGGCAATTTTAGCGACCGAGGCGACCATCCGTTCAGGCGTCTATCAACAAATGATCACTAATACTTATCCCCAAACAGCCATCTTCCCGATCGCATGCCCCCTTTTCGCTCCGTTGATCGAAGAAGGGCTGATTGACCATCTAAGCACCAGGCTCATCGCAGAGCACTATCTAGCCCCCCTGCAAACGGCCAAGATCGACGCAGCACTACTCGCCTGTACCCATTACCCTCTGATCCGACCCTTAATCCAGGAAATTGTGGGACAAGATACCATTCTCATTGAACCCGCAGAAAAATGTGCCGAACAAGTACAAGCCCAGCTCTCTGCCTTGTCTCTTCTCAACTGGCAAATTACCCCACCTAAATACCAATTTTACGCAACTGACTGTATTGAAAAATTTGACCGAATCCGAAAGATTTTTATCCCTTCTCTTTTTTTGCCTACAATAACCTGATAAAAGATTGCAAAAAATATCAATCCATGAAAATATCTTGACCATGCAGGTATTTTATCTGAAGGGGGTAGAGAATGGGACAAAAGAAACGGGTATTATTAATTGAAGACGAAGAAGACATCGCAGCCTTGATCAAATTACAGGCGGAAATTTCCGGATATAAACTGCATGTTGAAGTGGATGGAATCAATGGCTACCGAGCGATCGAAAGGGAAAAACCCGATCTCGTTATCCTAGATATTATGCTTCCCGGAGAAAACGGCCTCGACGTCTGCCGGAAAATGAAAAGCACTCCTGACTTAAAAAATATCCCCGTCGTCATCCTCTCCGCTAAAGGGGAAGAGCTCGATGTCGTTTTAGGACTCGAACTGGGTGCAGACGATTATGTAGCTAAACCTTTTTCTCCTAAAGTTCTATTCTCCCGAATTAAAGCGATTTTGCGCCGAGGAAAAGAGCCTGAAAAAATCACCCGCTCCGTAAAATTCGGCGATTTCCTCTTAGAAATCGACCGTTATATCCTCCGACAAGGGGAACGGATGATCCCTCTTACCCTCTCTGAGTTCGGAATTTTGCGCCGCCTCGTAACTAACCGAGGAAAGGTCCTTACTCGAAACCAATTGCTCGATGACATCAATAACGACGATGCCTTTATCGTGGATCGGAACATTGACGTCCATATCGCCTCGCTCCGCAAAAAACTAGGCCCCACTTTTGACTGGATCGATACCGTCCGTGGCGTCGGCTATCGCTTCCGCGAAGATTCCATGGCCTTCGAGAAATAAAGAATTAAAACCCTAAATTGTTCACATTTAGGGTGTTATACCGCTCGCGATTCAAGGGTCGGCTTTCGGAAACCATCTGCATCCCCTAATTTCCATCCGTAAAAATAGCCCCTATTTCTAATAGGGGGACATTTCAACTGGAACGAGTATACATTTCTTTCGCTCTAGACTTTTATCTCCCCAACCGATAATTGAATGTATAAAAGGGAGAAGCCTATGAAATGTATCTATCTGTCTCTAATTTGTACTTTGATTACAGGCTGCGCTAGCAATACCGGCACAGGAATTATTTCAGGGAGCAGCATTGGAGCTGCTACCGGTGGTCTTATTGCGGGAGGCAAAGGGGCTCTCATTGGCAGCGCGATCGGTTTTGTGACAGGGGGATTGATTGGAGCCGCCCTCGACGAACAAGACAGACGCATAATTGAAAGGAGCAGTCCTCGAACCGTCGATCGGATGGATAGAGGCGACCCTCTCACTATCAATGATGTGATTAAATTGAGTCAAAATGGGGTCAATGACGACACCGTGATTAGCTACATCAAGAACACAAATGGCAGCTACAACTTAAGCCAAGCTCAGGTGCGCCGGTTGCAAGATGCGGGAGTGAGCCAGAGAGTCCTTAACTACATGATCGATTCGGGGAGATAGGTTCAGTGTCGTGGCAGAAAAAAGGTTGTTGCTAAAAAAAGAAAAAGAGATTAAACGATATACACATACGGACCTCTGTAAACAGTTCCTGAAGTGTATGTCAACCCAACTAGAAAACGACCCTACTCTCTCATTTGACGATGGATTCCTTCAACAGAATCTACCGCAATATTACCGCTCGATTTTAACTGAATTTCAACGAGTTACTAAAAACTTTGTCCTGTTCAATCTGGCTTTTTTCACCCTCTTTGCCACCGAACTTTTTCTCTTTTTCGCTTTCCTCCCTTTTTTAAGCCAATCCTATATCTTGGCCTTTGCCTTAGGGGGCATTTTTCTTAGCTGTTTTTCCTATTTGGTCCTCCTTTTCTACTACCAGGCCAAAAAACCGGACCAACTATCTCTGATTCGGGACCGTTTTCTAGCCTCATGCCGCCAAATCATAGGACTTCCCACAGGAATTTCCCAACACCGCCTCTCTCTTGTTGCCGCCCTCGTCAAACTCTCCTCCTATTTGCAAGATTTTGAGTGGAATTTATATAAAGTACCCAAATGGCTCCAATCGCTATCGCGCCCCATTTCCCGCTTTTCCGCCTATTGCTATTGGGAAGACGTCTTTAAAATGAAACAACTCCTCCTCGACGCCGCGATTGAAGAGCATCTCATGCAGATCCGCTCTACGCCCACCGATTTAGAGGTGCACGCCTCATTGGCTAACACCTATGTCGCTCTTTCTCAAATTTATCTAGAGCCCAAGTTATTAGGCGATCACCACCCAAGAGAAGGGCGATATAAGAAACGGCAATCCTATTTTGAAGAAAAGTTCCAAAGCGCATCCCGCCTCGCCATAGAAGAGTTCCAAATCCTGAGCCATTACGCACCAAACGATCCTTGGGTGCACGAAGCACTAGCTGTCGGCTTTAGAGCCCTGCAGCGCCCTCAAGAAGAGATTCGCGAAGTGGAGACTCTACTAAAGCTCAAGCCTCACGACAAAGAGATTCTTTTCCGCCTGGGGACTCTCTACTTCGAGCAGGGAGAAAACGCCAAGGGGCTCCAAGTTTACGAAGAACTAAAGCACGCCCATTTCAAAAAAGCTGAGAATTTAATTTCTTCCTACGGCAAACATTCCCTCTGATATATACCACAATCGGTCAATAACTTGGCTTTTGAGGCGCGCCAAATCGGTCATAAATCTTTCGATCGAAACGGGGGCAGTATTAATTCATAGACAAGTTAGAAAATTCTAAAAAAATGGCCCGGGAAAATTTAAATGATTATTTGAATACAAGGATTAGAAAAATTATGTCCCAGTTCGTATAATGATGCGATTAGAGGATGTGGTTTCCTATGCGCGCCTTGGTTTTGCTCCTGTTACCTATTTTATGTTTCGCTCACGAGAGCGATGAAGAGGCTCTCGCTTTGCGAAGAATCGCCGATTTCTGGCAAGAAGGGGAATACCAAATCGCAAAAAGTCAGATCGAAGACTATCTTAAAGAATTTCCAGAAAGTCCCTATTCCGACACATTCGCCGCGGCTTTAGGCGACCTCTATCTACGAGAGAAAAACTACACTCAGTCAATCGGGTTTTATTCTTCTATCCATTCCAAAGAATGGGTAGATCGGGTTTTTTTAAACCGGATGCAGAGCCTCTATCATCTGGAGTGGTATGCAACGCTTGCCGATGAATGCGAAGATTTTCTAGCTCGAGAAACAGAAACCTCACACCGATTAGAGGCTACTTACTATTTAGCGATCTCTCTGTATCAGCAATGCCTAAATGCCACGAAAAATCCGGAACAACTGGAGAAATTAGCTCTACGGGCCAAACCCCACTTTACCTCTTTGCTTGAGAGCGAACTGTCGGGTGAGGTGTCTGAAGCCTTTGCTCATCTGTGCTGCATTTTAAAAGATTTTCCTCGAGCTTCTGAACTCTATGCGCAGTTAGCAGAAAAAAATAAGGAAGATTGGGAAGATCTCCTCTTTCAATCAGCCATCCTACAAGCCGAGTACGATAAAGAAAAAGCGAGCCAAACCTTCTCTGAAATTGCAAAATATGGGAGTAAAAGAGCGCAAGAGGCCACTTTTAACCGCTTAGTCCTCCATTTTGAATTAGGACATCACGACCAATTAGTCGACTCAAAAGAGACCCTATTTTCCCAAATCCCCCTCGATAAAGCCTCCGATGTCCATCTATTTTTAGGGCGCAGCTATTTAGCTCTAAAAAAATTTGAACAAGCTATTCAGGAATTCACGGCTTACCTCGATCTTGAACCTTCCCTCGATATGAAGCGAACGGCCCTTATTCACCTATTAGAAGCCTCTCGACAAGCCTCCGATCTCTCCTCGTACGAAAAGGCAATTTGTCTTTTAACAAAAGATTTCTCTGAAGATCCTGAATTACCCAAAGCCCTTTTTGGACGCGCTATGATGCTGAAAAAAGAAGGACAATGGGATGGGGCAAAAGAATCTCTCAACCAACTCCTCCAAAATTACCCCCAATCGCCTCAAATTTCCCTTGCCGCCTTCGAAATGACCCATCTTCTTCACCAAACCCAAGATTGGGCTAATTGCCGCAGCCGGGCCCATTTTTTTATTAGCCAATTCCCCACTCACGAACTGGCCCCCTTTGTTTGGAAATATTTTGCCTCCTCTTCAGCCCACCTAGCTGCACAAGAAGAGCTGGGCCATGTAGATATAAAATGGCAATTGACCGAAGATCTCGAACATCTTTTAGCGCATCCCGACTATTTAACTATCGCCGAATGCAACGACTGGAAATTCTTACTCTCTAAAACGTACTACGAATTAGGACAATCCGATCGAGCTGTTTTTCACTTAGAGTCCCTTCTCAATAGCTCCTTTGCCCAAGAGGGGAATGCCCGCCTTCTGATGGCCCTACTCAAGCGCTCCCATTCAACGGAACTCTTTTGCCAATTAGCGGAAGAGGCCTTGGCTTTACAAGCTGATCTTATTCCCCCGGCGCAAGTCCATACTTCGTTGTACAACACCTATTTAGAGCAGTCTCTGACAGAGCCGATCATTGTTAAAAAGGCGGCCGATCATCTTTTTACCGCATTTACGCTCAACGGTATGCTTCAAGAAGACAATTTGCTCTGGCTTGCCGATTATTATTTTCAAACAGCCGAAGATGAATCGATGGCCGCAGATCGGGCAATAACCATTTTAGAAAAATGCCCTAAATCGTCGTCATCACTTTATAAATTAGCTAAACTCTATTCTTTACAAAACCGGACCGAAGAACAGATCGCCATTTTAGAGCCCTACCGGTCAGAGCTTACTCCCGAAACGCAGCTTCTTTTAGCAGAAGCCTATGCAAAGAAAAATCAGACTGAAAAAGCGATCGAACTTTTTGACGCCATTTTAGGCGCCTCTTCCACGATTCGCCATCCAATAGCCGCTTCCGCCTGCCTACAGGGGATCCGCCTCAAACAAACGTTAGGACAGCCCGCTGCCAATACAGCTATTGTTTTGAAAAACCTAATCATTCAACGCAATTTCTTAAACGAGCCTATCCACTTGGAAGGAGCTCTCGACTATATTGATCTTCAAGCGGGAAATAACCTCCAAAAACGGCTAGATCTCCTCGAAAAAACTAAATCCGATTTCGAATCTTCTGACGATTTGCTCGCCAAAGACTACCAAGAAGCGAGAAAACAATTCCCCCAAAAAGAAGAAATTTATCAAGACTATATATCCTTCTTTGAGGCAGATATCTGTTTATGTAAAGCGAGCTTTACAAGTGAGCCCGACGAACAAAAACAGTTGCAAGCAAAAGCGAAAGCCCTTTTGCTGCAAATTAAGGCACCCCCGCTGGCTAGCCGAATCCGAGACAGACTGGATGGATTGACGATTGATGAAAAAAGCTGAAATGGACTCGAGTTATTCCAGCCCTCCTCAAAAAAACATTTCCGACTCGGGAGTTCAGAGTCCTATAAAAAAAAACATCCTATCAACTAGCCTTGTCCTCTCTCTGATCGCCCACTGTCTAGGCATCGTTACCCTGCATCACCACTCCATTTGGCTAAACAACGCAAATTCTCAACCTCCCCCTTCTCAAACGCCTTGGCTCGCTTCTATGGATAAAAAGGAGAAATCGGAAGTATTGAAAGAGGCATTTACGGGAGGAGGCCTAGCAGAAGCTGTACCCTCTTTTTCTCCTCGATCAGAACAGGCCAGCCTATCCTTAAAATCGATGATTCCCTCCGCCTCAGACCATCCTATCGACAACCTCTCTTTCTCTCTGCCGCCCATTCCCAGCCAATCTATGATGACATTGAATAACCAATGGATCGATACGTTTACTATTCCGAGCAGAGAGTCGATCAATCTCCTTACCCATTTACCTAAAGACCTAATCGTCCCCTCCTTTGTTTTTCCAACCTCTTCCTTCGCCGCAACCCCTTCGCTTTCTCCTGAAGAGCTCCATTCGCTAACTCTCTCTTCCCCCGATATTAAACAGGAAATCGTATCTTTGGATATTCCCCACGCAAATCCGTTGATTTCCATCCCCCCAATGGCCGAGCAACCTTCCCATCCTCCCGTATTACGCCCTTCAATTTTAGGAACACTACCCCAACTTCCCACTCTGGACCAATTAGACACCTCTTCCTATTCAGAGTCTTTCGAAACGGACCTAGTTTTTTTACCCAAAGAGAATGGAGAGGGGTATATTTTTGCGCTCACTTTGATTCCCAAAGATGACCTTCAACTCCCTAAAATCCGACAAAATTACGTTTTTTTGATCGATCGAGCTAATTCTATTCAGAAGGAAAGGCTCGATTATACAAAAAATGCCGTGGCGAAAGTGATCGAGGCGCTCACTCCTGACGACACCTTTAATATCGTTTCCTTCGATAGTAAAATGGAAAAGCTCTCCCCATCGCCCTTGCACTCAAATAATAGCTCAATCGAAAAAGCAGAGGACTTTCTTAAGCGGGTAGAATTGAGTAATTTTTTTTCTCCGGCAGATTTATATAAACCCCTACTCCTCTGCGTCCCCTCCGACGTAGAAGATGACGAGATTTATACGGCAATCCTCTTAACCGACGGCGAGTCGTTGGGTAAAAAAGGGTTGCAGCGGAACATCTTGCAACAATGGACCTACTACAACGAAGGGAAAGTGGCCCTCTACATCATGGGAATGGAAAACGATCGCCACCGCCCCCTGTTAGAAACCCTCACCTCCTTTAATCGGGGCAAAGTGATCTCTTCCAATACGAAAAGGGGATTCAAACGGAAGTTTTTAAAGCTGATGAAGACGATCCAAACCCCTGTCGCCAAAAATCTCTCTGTCCGCGCATTCAGCCGCTCTTCGGGCAATCAGATCGAGCTTTTCCCCAAAAGCAATCAAGCGCCGCACCTATTCCAGGGGCAACCTTACGTTATATTAGGAAGCACCAACTCGCTGGATGATTTTATCCTTTTTATACAGGGGCGGCTAAAAAATCAGTGGCTGAATATCAAAAAAAAGATCTCCTTCATTTCTGCAAAAAAGGGAAGCCTCTCTTTAAAATCGGAATGGGCGCTCCAACAAGCCTATAACCTCTATGAGCAATTTCTCCTCGATAACAATTCTCAGCATCTAGTAGAAGCTCAACAATTACTTCAACCTCTCCAACTCGAGATCCCTTTTCAATGACATTGCGTATTTTTGGAGGGCAATTTAAAGGGCGTCAGCTCAAATCCCCTTCGAGCACTACAACAAGACCCACCCAGGGAATTGTGAGGGAAGCTGTATTCAATATTTGCCAAGATCTGATCCATGGAGCCCGATTTCTCGATCTATATGCGGGAAGCGGAGCTATGGGATTAGAGGCGCTCAGCCGCGGAGCTGCCCACAGCACATTTGTAGAAAAAGATCGAAAGGCGGCCGGATGCATTCAGGAAAATTTAACTCTATTGAATCTGAACCCCCACTCTCACGTCTACAATCTAGACGCCCTACAGGCTATAAAAAAGATGAATCAACCCTTTGACATCATCTATATCGATCCTCCCTATGAAACGCCCATAGCTCCTGTTATTGAGGCTCTATTAGAACGCAAACTCCTCTCTTCCTTCCTTTTCCTGGAAGAGCGTCAAAAAACACACACACCCATCGAACACAAGTCCCTATCTCTTTACGACACAAGAAAATACGGCATTGCGCTCCTCTCTATTTTCCAATTTATACAGCCATCGGCTTGAAACTTTGAATTCTTATCGTCATATACTGTGTCCAGTTGAAAGTTNNTCAGGCGTAGCCGGCGCGAAAATAGCTCCCTATTAGAAATAGGGGCTATTTTTGCGGATGGAAATTAGGGGATGCAGATGGTTTCCAAAAACCGATTCTTGAATGACGAATGGTATAAAGCATGGCAGTCGACGTCAAGACAGTACTAGCACAAAAGCTTTTGGATCATGCTAGACTTTGGATTAAATTCGTAGAATTTAGTCCAAAGTGCAGTTACATTGCCAGCAAAACGGTCCAACCGGGAGAGCAGCTTCTTGTGCGTTATGAAGGTGAAGAGAGGAGTTGCTGGGGGGCGCTCAAAATAAAGTCGTTCCCCCATGACCCCAAAGACATTCAAACTCAATGCTTCTTTAAAACTTTTCTGAAAGGTTTCTCCACACTGTACTTCCACGAGTCGATCCTTTAGGGAGGTATTTGGCATAAATATCCTCGACAATCTCATTCCAGCTGAATTTAGCGCCTTTAACAAGAACTGTCACATTAGCCATCTTTATGTCATCACCTGTACACAAATAATAGCTAGGAACCGGTAATGGACTGAGAGAAAGCTCGTCTCTTGTTTTTGCAGCTCTTTCCCATGCAAGTCTCATTTTTTCAATCGTTTCAACTCCAGTCATCAAGTTCTTGCCCATGTTCATGTCTAAGAAGACTGCATGGAAAGGCTTTTCCTGTTTTAAAACTGTCTCAAAAGCTTCAAGTGCTTTTTCTCCACTTTCATGGATAACGGCGTGAAGGAATCTATTCCCAAATATGCGCCGGGCTCCTTTCTCATCGTCTGCCATCAAAACACGGATGTCCGGATTTACCATCTTAAGAGGTTTTTCAACTGCTGTTACCGCAGCAAGAGGAGACATTGGCTTTTTAGGGCTATATCCTTTATTTTCCAGCGTGAGAGTAAAATGGAATAAAGTATACTGGCCTACCTCACTTTCCACTTCAATCTTTCCACCCATCATTTGGGCTAACAGTTGAGAATAGTTCAATCCGAGTCCAGTCGAATCTTTCTTTTTTTCTGATTCAGACTCTAATTGAGAGTAAGCCTTGAATAATTTTTTCAGACCTTCGGGATCGATTCCTGCACCAGGATTTTTAACACTAAACTTGATGGAAACTTCTTTCGGATCTTTATTTATTAACTGATAAAAAATTTCAACCGATCGATCTTTATCTGTGTACTTTATAGCGTTAGAAATGAGATTCATTAAGATTTGTTTTATCTTTGTAACATCTGCAAACAATGAAGCGTCTTTTGCGATTCCTAAATTGTGCTTATTTTCAAGGTTGACTCCCCTTTGTTGAGCCAGTAAATTTACGCTATTGCCTATCTGATCCATCAGTGAAGCCATATCAAATATTTCTGGAGAGAGTTTTTGTTTAATAAAATCACCGGAATCGCTTAAATCTTCTAAAATTTTATGCAATTGGGTTAAAGGCTCCTCAATATTATCTAATATCGCTTTTTTCTCATTGATATCATCTGTGGACATGATCGATTCAATCGCGTAAGCAATCACAAACAACTGTTGTCTCATTTCATGAACTACATGGGCAGCGGGGACTGTGGGGCCGCCGGAATCAGCTCTTTCTATAGAAAAGGAAGGAAGGACTTCTTGCCGCACAAAATCTCTTTTACTATTTTCTAAATACCGAGTTACATTTCTGCTCATCTCTTCTTGCAACCATTTCGCTTTTGAAAACTCTGCATTGAAATCTCCTGGGGTTTCTCCCAATCTCGCTCCAACGCTTTGCAATAGCTTTAAATTTTTATTGTAAAGCTCGATCAATGTCATAATGCACATTTTAGGATCGACTAGAGGCCCCACTTTGAGTGGCTCAAAGGAAACTTTTACCAGATCATTTCCTTGTGAAGAGGGGTCGATTCTTAGCTGTACCCAATCTGGCTGCAGGGTTGGAGAAAAAGAGATAGTCCGCTCAATCCCACTAAGACGTCGTATTCCTATCGAAGGTGAGAATAAAGGAGGAGGCGTGGGCGTAGGGCTGAAAGGGGAAATCTGTATAAAAGAAGCGGGACTCGAAGAGAGCCGTGAAGAAGATAGAGAAGTAGCGGATAGCCCATCCAGGCTGGGTAGCGCACTATATAAGGAACGCAAAACCTCGGAAGGACTTGTATTAGTAGATATATTCATATTTCATCCTATGATTTAATTTTTATTTAAATAATTATAACTAAAATAAGGAAAAAAGGCAAATGCTCATAAAGCTGTGTTAGCATTTTTTTAAAACGTCCGTTTTTTGGCAATTATAAGTCGTTGATTGCCAATGGAGTAGGTTTAGGTGGTAGAGAAACCGAGAACTCGGTTTCTCTACCACCTATCATGAGAAACTGACTGTATACCTCTCGTGACTCAAGAATTGGCTTTTGAGGTGCGCGAAAATGGCCAGAAATCTTTCGATCGAAAGATTTATGACCGTTTTGGCGCATCAGATACCCCTAGATTAAGCGGAAGTTGTTGAACCACAGAGATCACAGAGGCTGCGAAACGCAGCTAAAAATGATCAATCCCTTCGTTTTTAACGCCTTTCAGACTTCTCCGTGATCTCTGTGGTTCAGCAGCTTCCGTTTAATCTAAGGGTATCTGAATAGTTAAAAAAAAATCGGCATTTGGTGTTGCCAAATGCCGATTTCCAATTTGATAGAATTTATTTTAACGGGCGGTTTCGTCTAACTGGCCGTCCCGATAATACGATACGGTTAACTCACCATCCGTTTCATATTTCCGTTTCACCCCATTGAGCTTATCCTGGGCGAACATCTGTTCGATAAAAGGATTACCATTGGCGTAATATTTATTAAATTTTCCATGGCGCATCCCTTCTAAATATTCTCCTTCAAAAACGAGCACCCCTTCCGCATTCCAACTTTGGCTCAATCCTTGAAGCAGATCATTTTCAAAATTGCAAATCGAAGCTAGATTCCCATTATCAAAATAGGTTTTTTCTTCTCCACTGCGCTTATCATTTAAATAAGGAGTCTCCCGGAAAACTGTCCCATCTTCAAAATATTGGGTAGTCAAACCATTGCGCTGATCTGAAGCAAATTCTACAGAAGCCGTTATCTTTCCCGCAGGAGTATAGATATAGGCAACGCCCTCTTTTTTCCCATTTTTAAACGGTGTTTGAGCGATTTTAACTCCAGAATCGTTGAACTCAGTAACCAGCCCTTCGATTTGATCATCCAAGTAATTAGCTTCAAGAGCTTTTATCCTTTCCCCTTTAGCGTTCGGAGGATAATAAATTTCATGAGGTCCATTCTTCAAGCTATTGTGAAAATGGAAAACCACTTGGCGGGAATCGGGTGTGGCTTGGAAAAATCGTCCTTCCATTTTACCCATTACGTAATGAGCTTCTTCAAGTAGGGTTCCCTTTTCATCCCATAATTGCTTCATTCCATCCAACTCGCCATGGCTATAGCAAATCACCGCTTGGATCATACCGCCAGGATAGAAGGTCTCCTCTCTTCCATGGAGCTGCCCCTTATCATTATAGCGGAAAATTTTAGCGAGCCGGATTTCCCCTTTTTGCTCAGGGTTAGATTTAGGGAAATATTCGAAATGCTCCCCAACAGGCTTCCCATCTTTAAACATTTGGGTCAACTCTACAGAACCGTCCGAAAACCAGGCCCTCGTCTCTCCATCAAGTTGATCATTTTTAAATGTAGCGACTCTAACGAGCTGCCCATTTTCGTTTAGCCATTTATGTTGACCCTCTTTTTTCCCCTTTTCAAAATGGAAGGAGGTTTTCAACTGATCTTTTTTCCACCAGGTCAGAACCAGCCCTTCTAAAAGATCCGCTTCATAGAAAGCTTCTGAGAGGAGATCCCCATTTTCCTGCCACTCTCTTTGCCATCCATTCTTGATTCCCCCTTCGAACTCGGCTCTAAATTTGAGTTGTCCATTCTCGTGCCACTCCGATTGAATGCCATCGGGCTTATCCAGAACGAAATAGCTATCGATTTTGGGGTTTCCATTGGGATGCCATTCGGCCGATTGCCCATCTTTTAAGTTTTCTGCAAAGGGGACTTTTTTTGCCAAGACACCGTTTTCATGCCATTCTTGGTGAAGACCTTCTCTTTGACCATTTTGATAATGGGTTAAAATCTTAATTTGTCCTGAAGGGAAATACTCTTTTTGCTCTCCGTCAAATTGACCGGCTACATAGTTGAATTCCACTTTCAAGGTGCCGTCGGCATACCATTCCGTATAAGGGCCATCTAACTGTTCGCCTGAAACTGAGTATTCCCGCACTTTCTGCCCTTCTTCATTGAACTCTTCTATGGGTTTGAGTAACTCGCTCTGCTGGTCAAATTCTGCCAAATAAGCCGTCCCTCCATCGGGATAGTTGCGCCAATGCTTACCCACAGGTTTGCCGTCGCTAAAAGAGCCCTCTCCAATCAAAATGCCATCTTCGGCAAAGAATTGTTCCTTTCCCTCTTTTTTCCCATTTTGATAGGGGATCCGATGGGCCTCTTTCCCATTTTTGTGGTACACTAAATGGGCGCCCACAATTTGTCCTTCTTTAAAATCGACCACCTCAAGAACATTGCGCTGCTCGTCATAAACAATCACAGCGGGGTTTCTTCCTGTCGAATGGAGTTGACCTTCAGAAAATTGTCTTTGCGCTTTTAGGCTTCCTGAAGGATACCACTCAGTAACAGTTCCCTGAATTTTCCCATTTTTATGAGGTAAAACGGCCATCTTAGCACCGCTTTCATAATAGCGGGTCAATTCTCCCTCCATTTTCCCTTCAACATAACGGGCCTCTTCGAATAGCTGTCCGTTTTCATAAAAGGTTTGGAGAGCCCCTTCTAAAAGACCTTTTTGAAAATTCGTTGTAGTTTTTACTTTCCCTTCGGGATAAAAGCTCTGAAAAGATCCTTCCAAAACTCCCTGATTGTAATGGCAAACCTGAAGAACCTCGCCCTCTTCTGACAAGTCGATTCGGCATCCGTGAGGAACTCGGGAAGATTTCCACTCGGCAAAAGCCGGAGATTCCTCATCCACAACGGTCGTATCCATTTCTGCCTGCATCCGCCCATTTTCATATAAAAACACCTGTTTAACCGCCAGATCGCCGTCGATGGTTGGCTCGTAATAGACAACAGTTTTAGGGTTTCCTTGTGGGTAGTGTTCCGCGATTTCAGCTCGCCAATTGGGCTGTCGCGGCTTCAGTTGTACGGTGATAGTAGGCGTCTGTTTTGGAAGTTCGGCAAAGGTAGATCCAACTAAGCATAAACTCAAAGCTAAAAGTGGTAAAAATCTATTCATACAAATTCCCTGTAATGCGTAGCTCAAGAGTAAGATAAATAGACAATTTCGACAAGGCGAAGAGAGAAATTCAACAAAAATTTATAGGAAAATTGATTTATACCCCTCGTAATTCAAAAATCGGTTTTTGGAAGCCACCTGCATCCCAGCCTTTTGATCCGCGAAAATAGCCTCCTATTTCTAATAGGAGGCTATTTTCGCGCCGGCTACGCCCGATCAAAATTCTGGGCGCTATCATGNNAACTTTCAACTGGACACAGTATATATAGATTTGGGTTTTGGTCTCAATCTTCGGGATAAGTAGCAATGTCGTCGCCCCGACCAATGAGCTGGTGAAAAATTCCTGGTATTGACAACTCCTTCCTGAGCTCGGGAGAACCCAAGGAAAAAATCAAAAGCCCTTGGGGATATACTTGCCCGGAAGAGGTAAAATAAAAAGAAAGGCCATCCACCTCTTCGTCGTTAAAATTTATATTTAATAAACTAACAGGAAGAACCTTAGGCCGTAGGGGCTCCAAGAGAGAACTCTCTGGACAATAAGATGTAATGTGTAGCCCGCCTACCTCTTTTTCTAAACGAATTTGCCAATCGACGTGCGTATTTAAAGCTAAGCGGTAGCAGTTCTGCAGGTGAAATTGAATCCGCTGCACATCAGATTCAAACCTCTTTTTTTTAACTACTTCATGGATTTTCCACCCAATAGCTCCGGAAGCAATTGCCAGGAGACCAAAGCCAATCATGACCTCTAAAAGAGAGAAAAATCGGCCCTTTTTTTTCACGAAGCGAGACCTACTTATGCGCGGTTCTATATTCTTCAAGCCTCTGAGAAGTGACCAAAAAATCGCCCGTCGCACTATCAAATTCTACAACTAAGGGATTTCCCCACCCATCTTGAAGAATTTTGATTGGATCTTTAGCCATTCCTACCGATTTAATGGCATTGACCAGCGCTGTTCGGCTCTCCAGCATATCCCGGGGTCTTTTCCCATCAGACACACACAAAAGGAGCATATCGCGCACCTGTTCGATCGCCTGTTCTGTGCGAAAGGCACGACCTCGATCCAGAGTATCTCTCATATTGTATCCAATCACTCCTGTGATCAAAGTGATCAAAGCTATCACGATCATGATTTCTAATAATGTTAATGCCCGCTTTTTTTTCATATTTTCTCCATTAAAGGGTCTTTAATTTGCAAATGAACTTACATCGGTTAAGGGAAGTAAAACGGCTAATAATACAAATCCAACCATAGCCCCTAAGATAAGAAGGAGGATGGGTTGTGCTAAAGCGGAAATGTAGGTGAGCGTTTTTTCCAACTCATCTTCATAAATCTCGGCGATCTGACGCATCATAAAGGGGAGCTTCCCCCCCTCTTCCGCTATTCCTAACATTCTCGGGATGAGGGAGGGGATTAAAGGGTGATTAAGAAAAGGGCCATATATTTTCTCCCCCTGTCTCACTCTATCTTCTGCTTGCCGAATCACCTCTTCTAACCGAGGATGCCCCATCACCGATCGGGCCTGCGATAAAGCGGTGATAATAGGTACGCCTCCTTCAAGTAGAGTCGCGCAGGAACGACAAAAACGGACAAAAGCCACTTTTGCCAGTAACATTTTAATGTACGGAAGCCGAAAAGCGATCGACAAGATCTTTTTTTGCCAGGCTTTATAAAAGAGGGCGACCCCAATGGAGCCAATTACAACTAAGGCTAAGAGAGCCAAGTAAGGCTTAGCCCCGCAAGCCCATCTGCTCGCTGTAAAAACAATTGTCGTAAAAGGGTGGAGACTTCTCCCCTCAAATAGCTCTGCCATAGAAGGCACTACAAAAAATAAAAGAGAAGAGAGGACAAATAGGCAAAAAGTGCCCAGTAAAGAGGGGTATAACATGGCAGAGATAATCTGCTTGCGGACGTTGAGCTCTTTGCCAATCCAGGAGGCAATTTCTTGCAGAGCCTCTTTTAACCTACCCGTTTTTTCCGCATTAGCAATCATCGAAAGATAGAGAAGATCGAATGTTTTCGGATGGCGGCTCAAAGCCTGAGAGAGAGTTTTACCACTCCTCACCTGATCGCACAAATCCAAAAGAAGACGATGGTGTGTTTTTTGCCCTTTGTATTTCTCTTCTAGAGCAGACAATACCTCGAAGAGGGGCATCCCTGCTTGGAGAAGGCGCGCTATTTCTTTCGTTAAATTTAAGAGCTCTGATTTCGGCAATCGGCAGCCGAGTTTTTTATCGGAAAGGGCCTCGACCAAAGTGGCTAAAATCTGCTTGCGCTGCAGCTTAAATTTCGCATCTTGCAAATGATCGGCGTCTATAGTCCCCTTATATTTTTTTCCTGCTTCATTGATGGCTTCGAAACGGAAAAGGGGCATACTAATCGTTCTCCTCACCTAACCGAGTCACTCGCAATACTTCGGCACTTGTCGTCAAGCCTTGGGCAGCAAGCGTAGCCCCACGTTGGAAAAGGGTAATCATCTCCTCTTTAATCGCTGTGCGCCGCAACTCCTCGGCGTCTTGGCTTTTTAATACCTGTGCTTTAATTTTCGAGTTCACCGGCATCAATTCATAAATGCCATGCCGCCCCTTATACCCGGTTCCGAAACACTGGTCACAGCCTGATCCCCTGTACAATTTACCCTCTAAAAGCTGCTCTCTTTTCAGTTCTAATTCGGCTAGCTCATCCGCAGAGGGGGTATAACCCACCTTGCATGAGGGACAAATTCTTCGGACAAGTCGCTGCGCTAATATCCCTAAAATCGAAGAGGCGAGAAGATAAGGCTCAATCCCCATATCGGCCAATCGGGTTAATGCGGAAGGGGCATCATTCGTATGGAGTGTGCTTAAGACAAGGTGGCCTGTTAAAGACGATTGAATCGCAATCTCTGCCGTCTCCCGATCTCGGATCTCTCCGATCATAATGACATCGGGGTCTTGCCGTAAGATATGTCTCAATCCCCGAGCAAAATCGAGCTCAATTTTAGAATTCACGTTCATTTGCGAAATCCCAGGAAGCTTGTATTCCACAGGATCTTCGATCGTCATCACGTTCATTTCGGCAGCATTAATTTCAGAAATAGCGCTATAAAGAGTTGTTGTTTTACCACTTCCTGTAGGCCCAGTTACTAGGATAATTCCTTCAGGAAAATGGGTAAGCTTGCGGAAGCTTTTCAACAATTTTTCATCCATTCCGATTCGATTTAGACCTAGAAGGACATTCCCCTTATCTAAAATACGCAAAACGATCCGCTCTCCATGGACTACAGGCAAGGTGCTTACTCGAAAATCGATTTCCCTCCCGCCGTGCCTCAGTTTAATCCGTCCATCTTGAGGAAGGCGATGTTCAGCAATATCCATTTTTGCCATTACCTTAATTCGGGTAAGCATCTGATTGAGATATTCTAAAGGGGGCGTATGCCGCTTTAGCAAAACACCGTCGATTCGATAGCGAACAGCTAAACCCTCGTCGGTCGGCTCAAAATGGATATCCGAAGCCCCTTGTTGGATCGCCTCGATCAAAATCACATTGATCATGCGGATAACGGGATGTTGATCGGCCTGTTCTAGTAGGTCGTATCCCTCAAGAGCATCCCCATTTTGCGCCGCAGATTGGGGATCGGTTTGTTCCAAATCGGTAAATAGGCGACGCGTCTCTTCCTCATTTTGATGGTAACAACGTTCAATCGCCGTCTCTAACAGAGTTTGCGCGCAAAAAACAGGGCGAATCTCCTTTTTTAACAAAAGTCGAAGTTCATTGAGCGATTCGAGATCCATCGGGTCGGATAGAGCTACGGTGATCCCTTTGGCCGTCTCTTCTAGGGGGAGGAGTTTCCTTTGTTTGGCGAAAATATAGGGGATTAACGAAACCCGATCCCGCACCCAAGGGAAATGGGCTATCNNAGGATGGGGATGCCAAATCGTTCCGCTTGTTCTCGTTCTTTAGACATATAATTAATACATCTCGAAAAGAGTTTTTAAGCTATTGCTGAACAGCTTTTTCCTCTCACTCGCTTTAGCCTCATCCAGGCGCTCTAAGAACTCAGGAATATCGCCCGCACGTTTCATATACTCGCACTGCCGAATCCGTCGTAAATCGTCGACAGGGTCATGAATGATGTGGGGCGTGATAAAAACAAACATCTCCGTACTGATGTCTGTTTGCCGCGTCAACCCGAATAACTTTCCAATCCCAGGCAAATCTCCTAAAAAGGGGATTTTTTCCCGGGTATCTTCTTCGGTTTTACGCCTTAATCCTCCAAGAATTACAGTCTCTCCATCTGCAATCCTCACCTCATTTTCAATATGGCGCCGCGTCACAGGGGGGCGATCGTTTAATGTCATGAGGGTCGTATCGAATTCGATATTCGTCTTCAAAGAGACAAAACCGACCTGTTCCGACTCATCCCCTTCATCCTTATCAGGGAGGTGAATAGTAGGGGTCAACGTGATCGTTGTTCCATATTGAGCTCGAGTATAAGCCTGCTCAATCGTTACGCCACCCGTTGTATTTAACTGGATGGCTCCGTTATTGATCGAAATCTCTTCCACGATCGAAATCATCGCTTGGGTTTGATTGATCGCCAGCACAGAAGGGTTTGCGTTGATCCGGATATCATCTTGAGCAAGCAAGAAATTAAACATCAGGTCGACTGCAGGGAAATTGCCGCTTTTGCGGCTAAATAAATAGCTTAAAACGCCTCGGTTGCTCGTGATAAATCGATCGATTTGTCCATTTGGACCTCGAGGCCCAATTGGAATCGCCACAGAAGAATCGGTATTAAAGTTGACTGAATTTTGATTGATGCCACTAGCGTTCGCCCCAAACTGCAATAAGTTAAACCCAACTTGACGCCGATCCTGCAATTTTTTTTCTATAAGCATCACGTCGATCTGCACCATTTTTTTCGGTACATCGAGCTTTTTGAGTAAGTTTTTAATTTTTTGCAGTTCATCTCTTCGCACGACCATAAGGATAGAGGAGGTCTTAGAATCGACCACAAAATTGCCAAAATTCGATTTGGCCTTTTTTTCTATCACTCCTGGCTGAATAAAGGGCTGACTTGCAGGCAAAATAGGATTAAAAGCGGTGCTTTTATCGGGGAAAACCTGTCCTATACTAGGCTCTGAGAGAGGAACGGGAGGCGCAGGGACAATGGCAGGTTGGGAAGGTTCTGCTTTTTTTTCCAGACTAACCCCAATCAAGGAGTCGTACACCTTTTCTAAAACCCCTTCAAAAACATCAGGCTCAGAGTGCTTACACGTATACCAATAAATGACCTTTTCGCTGGGGTCTTCCAATTGCGATTCCAGCTCGGTCAAGATCCTTTGAGCCCTATCTACCGTCTCATTTTCCCCAATCAATACCAGCCCTTGCGGCAACGTCAAACAGATGAGTTCGTCGGCGCCAGCACTATAAAAATTGGGGCGCGTTTTATTCCCATTATCGGTAAAAACAGCCTTCAAAACCTTTTCCGCTTCTTGCGGTTGAATTTTAGATAGATGGACTACCCGTACGGCCTTTCCCTGATCGTTTTCCCATACAGCCTCATATAACCCTAATAACTTTTCTACCGTCTCCTTAGTGGAAACTAAAACTACTTTGGAACCAATCGATTGGATCATCGTCTGTTTCGGGTCAGAAAACCGCTCAAAAAAACTCTGGAGAGATCGGATCTGCTCGGGCGGCGGGGAAAAGACGTAAAAAATCCGCGAATGGTTGGAAAAGAGCTTAAGATCTGCAGCGCGGCTAACAATTCCTTCAATGGCTGAAGGGTCGAGTTTTAAGATGTAAAGCTGCTTTACAAAAGAATTGAGCTTTTTTACCCCAACCCCATTTTGCGACAAGATCATCTCGATCATCTCATTCCAAGATTCTCTAGGCAAGGGGATGCTAGAAAAAAGGCTCATCTTCATGGAGCTCAATTCTTGGGGGATAATATAAAGGTAATCGCTGGCGCCATACTCCATAATGAGCTGAGCAAGAGTAGTTTCTCCTACATCCCACAAAGCATAAGCATCATCTAACCCCGAAGATTCTTCGATAGAGACTTTACGCCACCTCTCCTCCATCGCATAGATCTCATTTTTGAGACCTTGCACCTCTTGAAGAAGATTCTGATATTCCGCGTCGTTGCCATTATTTTGAGATAGTTTTAAAGCCTGATCGAATCGGCTCTTTAACCGTTCTTTAAGCCCGTGCACCTGCGTATTAAACGCAATAGCACCCTCTGGATCGGCCTTGATCACGTCTATCGGCTCGTTTCCACAAAGAGAACAAATCAATAAGGCAAAAATACAGTGATATCTCAACGAACTTTCCCTTTTCCTTTATCTGCGGTTTCATTACGTCTGGCCGTCGATTTCCGATCGACTACGGGGAGATCGATTAACGCTGCCTGCGTCCGCCCGGGATTAAATACATGTCCAACAATAGCTTTTTGCCCTTGCCGGTTTGCAATTTGTTCGAGTACAAACATTTCCCCGACCCACTTTCCTGATAGAAAGGACTCTTTATCTTCAGGCTTGCGTAAAACTTTCCAGCGGCTACCTGACTTCAATACCCAGTCACCTACTCGTAAAATTAAACACTGCTTATCCAAGGTGCAGCTAATCTGCTTCCCAGATCTTACACGAATCGAACTAAAAAGTTCTTCAGCCTTTACTTTGAAGGGGGTGTTCGATGTGGGAGTTAGCAAAAGCTTCATATGATTCGCCTCGTTCCACCCCTCTATTTCCATCCCAGAAAAAGTGACCAGGCTGATTCTAGCTATTGGCTTTCCGGCCGCCTCTTCAAGGGTCGTTAGTTTTCCCCAGTGTCCATTTTCAAATACAATCCACTCATTTTCAGCCGCCTCTAATAAATCTGCATCTAATAAAGCACCCAACTCAATCCGATGGATTGTCTCTTTATTCCCATATTTCTGGCGAAACAAATCGGGCCCCCACCACCGCCCTTCTGCTAACAAACGAAAAGGGGAGCCTTCTGCAAATTCCTGGGATCTTTGAAAAG
>PLXF01000132.1 GCA_003151315.1 Parachlamydiales bacterium | reverse complement strand
AAAACGGTATGTATCTACGGCGGAATTCCGTATCCCGTACAAAACCGGGAACTAGCCCGCCCTTACGAAATCTTGGTAGCCACTCCAGGTCGATTGATCGACCAACTCGAGAGAGGAAGGATCGATTTTTCACGTGTAGAGCTGTTCATCCTAGACGAAGCGGATAGAATGTTAGACATGGGATTCATTGAGCCGGTGGAACAAATCGCCGATGCACTCCCAGCGGACCGACAAACGTTAATGTTTTCAGCTACCCTGAAAGGCAGCGTTGTCAGACTCTCCCAGAGATTGTTAAAAGACCCCATAGAGATTAGCGTAGCCCATGATCACGATAGACATGAAAACATCGAGCAGCGGATCCNNCCCCACAAATATAGGCTACTCGACCATTTTCTCGCAGATGATGCAATCAATCAAACCATCATCTTCACAGCAACCAAGCACCAAGCTGACGAATTAGCCGATAAGCTTCACGATCAAGGGCATAAAGCAGCAGCTCTTCATGGAGACATGAATCAGCGGCAGCGGACAAAAACTCTGTCTCAATTGCGCCGCAATGAGATCCGGATTTTAGTCGCAACCGACGTCGCAGCTCGAGGGATNNATGTACTATCCATTAGCCATGTCATCAATTTTGACTTGCCGATGAGTCCAGAAGACTATGTTCATAGAATTGGACGAACGGGAAGAGCGGGCGCAAGTGGAGTTGCCCTCTCTTTTGCCTCTCCTAAGGATCGCCATCTCGTTAAGAGAATCGAGCAGTTTACAGGCCAAACCATCGAATTTACAATTATTCCTGGTTTTGAACCTCAAATTAAAGCTGCTCCTAAGAAAACGGCGTGGAATAAATTCCCTCCTAGACAACAGTTCAAAAAAAGAACGTTTAGGACTGCAAAGAAATGAAAAAAAACATAGGGACCTCCGGTCGCCTACTGCGACTAGCAGGGGCGATTGCCCTACTGGGCTATGCCTACTGGCAAGGAAGCTGGATCGCTTTTGGCGCCTCCCTATTCGTTTTTTTTGAAGCAGCGATGAGCTGGTGCGTCGTGCGCCAGCTTCTCGGGAAAAACAGTTGTCCTAAATGAGCACAATTTCCCTTCCCTCTATCGCCGACGGCGAAGACAAATCCTCTCCCTTTAAAAATTGCATCCGAAAAAATTACCGCCATACCCGAAAGTGGGCTAAACGAACGGTAACTAACGCTTTTCGGATTTATGATCGGCAAATCGGCTTTTATCCCCTAGCCATCGATTTTTATGACGGAAGACTTTGCGTCCAATACTTTTCTCCAGCCCGCGAAGAAGACGAAGAGGCTCCTGCTGAGTTAGTCGCCGAAGTAGAGACGGCGCTTACCGATATTTTTGGCCCCTTACCCATTTATTGGAGATCCCGAATTAAACGGGATAAATTGGAACAGTATGAAAAAATGGGAGCCTCTAAAGAATTTTTTACTATTTATGAATATGGCCTCCTTTTTAAAATCAATCTCCTCGATTATTTAGATACTGGGCTGTTCCTCGACCATCGGGAAACCCGAAAAATGGTCGCGTCCGTAGCTCAAGGAAAGCGGGTTCTCAACTTATTTGCCTATACCTGCTCCTTTAGCGTCCATGCAGCCGCAGCAGGAGCCTCTTTTACTAAAAGCATCGACATGTCCAATACCTACACCGCTTGGGGAGAGGATAACTTCGAGCTCAATTCCCTTCCGAAAAAAAACAATCCGATCATTAGAGCCGATTGCTTGAAATTTTTAAAAGATGAGGTCACAGCGGGCGGTAAATACGATCTCATCATTATCGACCCACCCACAATCTCCCGCTCAAAAAAAATGGAGCGGATGTTCGATATCCAAGAAGATTATGCTTTCCTGATCACAAAAGCTCTGCAGCTTGTAGAAAAAGGGGGGCTCATTTTCTTTAGCACCAATTCCCGAAAGTTTTCTTTTAACGAATCCCTTTTTGCGGGTTGCCGTATTCAAGAGATATCTGATAAAACGATTCCAGCCGATTTCCATAAAAGGAAAATCCACCGATGCTGGAAAATTGAGAAATAAAAAGCCAATTCTTGAATCACGAGAGGGATATATTCAATGACTCTGCTGCTCGGTTGCCAATCTTTGGCTAAATCTTACGGTACCCGCACATTATTCAAAGACCTCAATTTAAGTATTTTTGAAAATGAACGGATCGGTCTCATCGGCCCTAATGGCGCAGGGAAATCGACACTCCTTAAAATCATAGCTGGACAAGAACGGGCCAATGAAGGGATCGTCGCGCCCCGAAAAGGGTTGAAAATCGGCTACCTCCCCCAATCTTGTGAATTTACCGAGCAAACACCCCTCGAAGCGCTCCTTTCCTCTATGACAGATGACGAAAGTCCTGATTATGAAAAGGAGAGGATCGCCGAGACCTGGCTTAGCAAACTTGGCTTTACAGGAGACGAACCTTCAGCCGCCCTTTTATCGGGAGGATGGAAAAAACGGCTTAGATTGGCCCAAGAATTAATCGGCAATCCCGATCTCCTTTTATTGGATGAACCGACGAACCACCTCGATTTAGAGGGGATTATTTGGCTAGAAAAATTCTTAAAAAGAGAAGCTCCTACTTATCTTTTAGTGAGCCATGATAGATATTTCCTAGAGCACACGACAAATAGGATTATCGAAATTGATCGGGTCTACCCCAAAGGGCTTTTCGCCATTGATGGGAGCTATTCCGATTTTCTTGTGCAAAAGGAAGCCTTTTTATCAGGACAAGTTCAGCAAGAACGTTCGATGGCGACCAAAATGCGCAGAGAAACCGAATGGCTCCGACAAGGAGCTAAAGCGCGAACAACAAAATCCCAATCTAGAATCGATGAAGCGCAAGAGATTATCCAAGAGCATGCCGATTTGCGCTCTAGAAACAAACAAAAGCGGGCCGAAATTGCCTTTGCTGCTTCAGACAGAGAAACGCAAAAGCTACTCGTAGCTAAAAATATCAGCAAACAAGCGGGCGATCGCACCCTCTTTTCCCATCTCGATCTTTTGTTGTCTCCGGGAACGAGAATAGGCCTTATGGGCCCTAACGGTTCGGGCAAAACAACTCTCCTTCGTCTTCTCGCAGGTGAAATCCTTCCCGATCAAGGGACAATTAAGCAGGCCGATGATTTGAAAGTGGTCTATTTCGATCAACATCGGACGCAAGTCCCTCTCCATACAACCTTGCGAAGCGCCCTGTCTCCTAACGGAGATTACGTCATATTTCACGGCAAACCGATCCATGTCAATGGATGGTGCAAACGGTTTCTGTTTTCTCCCGATTTACTCGATCTAAAGATCGAAAATTTATCAGGAGGTGAAAGGGCTCGTATCTCCATCGCCCACCTTATGCTCCAGCCAGCCGATCTCCTGCTTTTAGATGAGCCTACGAACGATTTGGATATCCCCACTCTGGAAACTCTAGAAGAAAGTTTGCTCGAATTTCCAGGCGCTGTCGTTTTGATTACGCATGATCGATGTATGCTCGACCGCATCTCCACCTCCCTCTTGGCCTTCGGAGACCCAGAGCGAAATGAGCTCTATGCCGATTATGCACAATGGGAAGCCTCTCTTAAAAAGCCTGAAAAAAAAGGGAAGGAGACACAAGCGGCTCCACCGCCCTCGCCCGCTTCTAAACCTTTAAAACTCACCTATGCAGAAAAAAAAGAGTACGACCAAATAGAGGGGAATATTGCCCACCTAGAAGAAGAGGTGCGCCTCTTACATCTGCAATTGGAAGATCCGGCTACCTCCCAAAATCCGCAACGCCTAGACGAACTCTGCAAACTCATTGCTATCGCCGAAACGAAAATCGAACGGCTTTACTTGCGTTGGGAAGAGCTAGGCAGAAAAGAAAAATAGTAACTATTCAGATACCCCTAGATTAGACCTCTTTCGAAACTTAACGGTGACGAAGATTTAACGCAAAGACGCCAAGCCGCTAAGACGCAAAGAAATATAATTATATTCAACCATGGCAAAGAAAGAATC
>PLXF01000013.1 GCA_003151315.1 Parachlamydiales bacterium | reverse complement strand
GTGCAATGAATTATGCAACAACGCCATGGAGATCAGAATTTTTTCTCGGTGCCTTTTCGGTGGCTCTCGGTGTTACATTCTGCCCTTTTATCCAGAGAAATCTATGACTCTTTTAGTGACTTTTGGGTCATCGATAAATAGTGGAGCGCTGTGCAGAGGAGGCCGTCGATATTGGAGCCTTTTTGAATTTCTTCTAATAGCTCTTCGTGGCTTAGGAGCTGCGTTTCAATGAACTCGAACGGATCGAGATTTTTGGACCCTTTGCGTTCGGCTAGAGGGGCGTAATAAAAGTGGATTTTTTGGTTGCAAATAGCAGGGAATGGATAGCAGACGCCGATTAAATGAAGAGTTTCTGCCCAGTAGCCGGTCTCTTCATGGAGTTCCCGTTGGGCGGCTAGAAGGATATCTTCGTCTGGTTCTAACCTTCCTCCCGGGCAACCTAAAATCGTTTCGTTTGTTGGGTGTCTGTATTCTCGATTTAAAACCCAGCGCCCTTCGGGATCTTTTGCGAGGATTGTCACTGCATGGGTCGGTAGGACGAGATGGGAGTAAGAAAGGGTCTCTCCATCGGAACGCTCCAAAATGTCCTGTTGAATATCAAAGAAGCCTTTGTAGACGATGGCGCTCGATTGGACTATGGGTCTTTGGGTCATTTCTTCTTTCCTACACATTGATAAAATAGGTCAAGTTGTCGATGGAGCTCTTTTTTCTCCCACCAAAAAGCCCGGTTGATCCAGTCGTCATCGATTCGTCCTGCTAGAAAGTGGCTCGGAAGGACGGTAGTGGGAGGATAGGGGGTTTCGAGGACTCCGTTAAAGTAGACCGATGCGATATCGGCCCCTTCGGTCATATAGAGCCAAGTTCCATAGACAAAATGGAGAGGGGAGTTTTCTAGGTTGAAGGAAGCTCTTGGAAACCTGCGGAAAATTTGCCTCGCTTCGCTTATTTTTCCCTCTAAAAGATAGGCCCAGATCTCCAGCGCATCAAAGGGAAGGCTCTCCTCTTTTGTCAGTTTTAATTTTTTGAGTTTACCGATCGTCTCTACTACCGTTTTAAGATCCTTTTCGCTTAACAATCTTTTTAGGAGAATGCGTAAAGCGGGCAGATGTTCCTTCGTTATAGAGGCGGGGATCTCATTTTTTCGGAGCGATTCCAAAGCCTCTCTTTTTTCTGGGGAAAAAGGGTCGAGGGAAATGGCGAGCAACTCCTCTTTTGCCTCAAGTTCTGAAAGCGCGTAGACAAGGTTGGACACCAAAATTTCTGGCTGGAGCGATTGAGCGAGTAGATTTTTTCCGATCTCGACAAGGATGAGGGGTTTTGCCAACCAGAAAGAGAGTTGGATCGCAATCTGTTTCAATTTTTCTTTCGACTCCTCCATAATGAAGGGGAGCGGTTCCCAATTTTTTTGTAAGCTATCGATTAGGGGTGCGGTGTCGGGATGGTCTAGCGCTTCAGGGATATGGCGAATCGCTAACAAAATAATCCGATAGGCAGCTTCCCGATGGTTAAGCGAGCTTTCGTGCATCCGGAACATGATGTGCTCTTTGAGGATAGGAAGGAGAGGATGCTTTGGGAATTTCCTCAAGGCGAGCTCTAAACATTTTGCCTCCTCTTCAAAATCGCCTAATTCTTGATAGACGAGTGATTTACCAAGGTATTCAAAAGGGGCGCCTGGAGTGTGATAGAGGCGCTCGAATTCTTTTAAGGCGAGGTGGAAATATTTTTCCTGAGCGGCTTTCCCTTTTTCTGCTTTTGCCTTTTCGAGAAGGGTGAGTCCCGCACGAAAAAGGGCCTCCCGCCCTTCCATCCGCCCTGGGAAGCATTGGCCGATGCGTCGATATTCTTGCAGAGCTAAATCGTAAAATTTCTGGCTTAAAAAAGCGTTCGGCACAGCGAGGCATCCCACCATCACGTTGTGGCTGCCATCGAAAACAGTGCAATTTTTCACTTCAAAATTGCCATCTTTATGGATAAACCCCACATGGCGTCCCGCTAAAGGCTGGTGGCTTAAAAAGGAGAGTTTGAGCCGCCCATCGAGGTAAAACTTGAGGTGGTCGTCTACCTTTTCAATCGCGACCCGATGCCACGTTTTAGGCTGCAGGCAAGCGCCCGGAGCGGCCATGACTTGGACGTTGTGGCGGAAGAGGCGGCAGGTGGGGCCGATCCATAGGCAATATCCCTCTTCTAAGCTTTTTCGTTCATCAGCTTCGGGAACCCCCAACAAAAAGCCGAGCCCCTGACTTTTAGCGCCGAGTTTCACTTCGGCCTCTAATCGGACATTTTGGGCAAAAGGGGCTTTAGAGACCATCAACTCAGCCCAATCGGTCACGTCGAGATTGCGCGTAATGGCGATGTGTTTGGCTAATAAAATGTTTTCCTGAAATTGCCAATCCTCTTTTCCTTTTAGATCGAGTTTTGTCGAGGCGATCCATTCGGGGCGCCCTTCGATNNAAATCAGATCATTGACACTTTTAAAACGTCCAGCCGCATCCCGATGGAGCGCTTTTTTAGCGATATGGGCCAATGGATGGGGAATATCTCGGTAAGGGGCCACTTCGACCGGATCGGCTAACTCTTCCAGATCGACCGATTTGCGGAAAGAGGCGATCGTTTTGCGTTGGAAAGGGAGTTGCAGCGTGAGGAGTTGGTATAAAATTACGCCTAGAGCGTAGAGGTCGGTCTGCACCGATGAGGAGTGCCCCTTTAACCTTTCGGGCGCCATGTAGGCGAGGGTACCTGTGATTTTACCAGGACGGGTCAAATCTTCTCCCGGGGGATTTTTGGGAAGACGCGCGGTAAGCAAAGGCTCTTCTTCTTTTTCCAACTCTTCGATGAAATCGGCGATGCCCCAATCGAGGATCATCACCTCGCCATATTTACCGACGATAATATTTTCAGGTTTCAGATCCCGATGGAGAATCCCCTTCGAATGGGTGTAGGCGACCGCTTCGCAGACCTGTAAAAAAATACGGGCGAGGGCGGGGATCGATCGGCCGATTTGGTGGAGCGGCTCCCCATTTTTTTCCTGCTCTCGCGTAGTCCTCAAAATTTGTCTAAGAGTGTCCCCTTCGACATAAGGCATCGTATAATAGACGTCGGGCACCTGCATTTGGATCGATAGGATCGGTACGATCGAGGGGTGGGTAAGAGCCGACGCGACCCGAGCTTCCCGTAAAAAGCGGCTCAAAATTGTTTTATTCATTTGCAGCTCGGGGCGGATCCTCTTTAAAGCTACATGGCGGCTAAAGGCCGGATCGCGAGCTAGATAGACCTCTCCCATACCTCCTCGACCCAAAGATTGGAGGATCGAATAGGGACCTATGGCTTCTGGCGCGGCTATTATTTGTTCCTCAGGGGGATTTTTCACTTTCATATGGACAAATGTCATCCCATATATAGGGGAATAGATGCAACCTTTTTTGTTACTTGGCAAGAAGAAAAATTTTCTGCGGTTTTATTTGTGAAAAAATAGAGGGCGGTTCAAAATAAACTCCATGAAATCGAAGAGCATTATTCTGACAGGGGACCGCCCCACGGGCAAACTCCACTTAGGGCACTACGTAGGCTCGTTAGCCGCGCGAGTGGCTTTGCAAAAAGAGCACACCCAGTTTGTGATGATTGCCGACGCGCAAGCTCTTACCGATAACGCGGATAATCCGCAGAAGATAAGGGAAAATATTTTAGAGGTAGCTCTCGACTATCTCGCGGTAGGTATCGATCCCCACCAAACGACGATTTTTATTCAATCGCTAGTGACGGCAATTCCGGAACTGACCATGTATTTTCTCAATTTAGTCACATGGAACCGCCTGAAGCATAACCCTACTGTTAAACTCGAGATTCAGCAAAAAGGGTATGGAGAAGAGGTCCCCGCGGGCTTTATGATCTATCCGGTCAATCAGGCCGCCGACATCACTATTTTTAAAGCGAACTTCGTACCGGTTGGCGACGACCAGATTCCCGTTATCGAGCAGACGGTTGAGTTGGTGCGCAAATTCAATCGCACGTACAAAACAGACGTTTTAGTTGAGCCCAAAGCTTTGATCGCCTCTATTGCCCGCCTTCCCGGAACCGATGGAAAGGCCAAAATGAGTAAAAGTTTGGGCAACGCCATCTTTCTGTCCGATACTGCAGATGAAGTGATGAAAAAAGTGAAGATGATGTACACCGACCCGGGACATTTACGAGTAGAAGATCCTGGTAAAGTCGAAGGTAATCCCGTGTTCACCCATCTCGATGCTTTCGGCACCGATAAGGCCAAAATCGAAGAGTTAAAAGAGCACTACCGACGGGGCGGGCTCGGCGATTCGATCGTGAAGAAGTACCTTCTTGAGGTGCTCCAAACCTTTCTCGAGCCGATCCGTAAACGGCGCGAAGAGTTGGCGAAAGATCCCAAACACGTAATGGATATCCTCTTTAAAGGGACAGAAGCGGCCAATCGCGCAGCTCATCAGACTCTTATAGAGATACGGCAAGCCATGGGAATAGACTACTTTCGGTAGAATTAACGCGATGTGCAAGTTTCCGAAGCGGAAAATTGCATCGCGCTAATTATTTCTTCTTGTCTTCTTCGATTTCGTGATTAATATCCTCATCTTTCTCCTCTTCCGTTTCCCCTTGCGATTCTAGGTATTCTCGAAACAGGATGTAGATGGCAGCGACTGAGAAGATCGTGGGTAGGAAAAATCTCCACGGTAAATCGTATTCCACTAATACGAATGTACCAGCAAAGATAAGTAGGGTAACGGCCATATCGTGCGGTCGTCCCAATAGATACTGTCGAAGAGCGAGCGGAATACCGATCACAAGCATAATGCCTGGCCACCAGGCTTCGGTTATCGTCAGAGCGGCTAAGCCAAAAAGTAAAAGAGCCGTCGACAGAGCTTTTGCTTTTTTATGGGAAACGATCGGATGAGCCATAGAATATACCTTCCTTTGTATCAATTTGTGTATACCTTAACAGAATTTATCCAACTATACACAATTCATTCAACGCTGATTGAAACGAAGTACTCATTTCAGTTGGAAGACATAGAGAAAAATAACAGGATATTAGGATGGACAGGATAAAAAAATATAACGCAAAGCCGC
>PLXF01000166.1 GCA_003151315.1 Parachlamydiales bacterium | reverse complement strand
CAGAGATCACAAAGAGCACAGAGAATATAGCAAAAAATAATCCCTTTGTTTCAGCGCCTTTTCAGACTTTTCTGTGTTCTCTATCGCTCTCTGTGGTTCAATAAGTTACGTTTAATCCAGGGGTTTTTGTGAAGCGCGATCGTAGTTTATTCTTGGTTCAGTGGCTGAATTCCCGAGGGCGAAAGCCGTTAATTATTCGGGGAGCTCGTCAGGTGGGGAAAACTTGGCTGATTCGAGACCTGGCTCAAACGACAGGCCGGCGGCTGATTGAGCTGAACTTTGAGAAAAGACCCGACCTAGAATCCCTTTTTTCATCCAATGATCCCAAGGAGATTATTGTGAATATAGGGGCTGCGACGGGGAGCAGAATCGAGCCGCTAAAAGCAATTTTATTCCTGGATGAGATCCAAGTAGCTCCTCATCTCTTAGAAAAACTGCGTTGGTTTGCCGAAGAGATGCCCGAGCTTCCCGTCATTGCTGCAGGTTCTCTCTTAGATTTCTCTCTCGCCCAATATGAATTTAGTATGCCTGTCGGGAGAATAGGCTACTTGTATCTGGAACCCCTATCCTTTGAAGAATTTTTATCTGCAGTAGGAGAAGGGGAGCTTCGAACCTATTTGGAGAGTTATGATTGGAATACTCCTATTCCAGAGGCGATTCACTCTCAATCCATGAAGGCAATTAAAGAGTATTTAGTGGTGGGGGGGATGCCTGCCGCTGTGTCCAGTTGGGCTCTTGAAAAAGCTCCCGATATTGTAAATCAAATCCATTTCGATTTGCTTGCGACCTATCGGGATGACTTCTCCAAGTATAGTGGGCGTCTTGCCATTGATCGCCTTGAGGATATAATGAGCTCAATTCCCCGCCAACTCGGAAAGAAATTTGTCTATAAGGAGGCGAATTCCGAGAGCGGTACATCTTCATTAAAACAGGCGCTTGATCTGCTTTCCAAAGCCAGAGTATNNGAAGCTGATGAGAGGTTCCTGAAGATGATTTTATTAGATTGCGGACTTTGTGGCACAACGCTTGGACTTTCGTTACATCAGTTGCGATCTATATCTGATATTTCGATGATCAATAGTGGAGGTATGGCTGAGCAATTAGTTGGACAGATCTTGCGCACCATGACTCCTGCCTATATTCCCCCTTCTCTATACCATTGGCAGCGAGAAAAAAAAGGGGCCGAGGCTGAAGTCGATTATATCATCCAGCATGAGGATCAAGTCATTCCGATTGAAGTAAAAGCGGGGACAAGAGGAACCTTGAAGTCGCTCCATCAATTCATGAAGGAGAAGAAGAAGACCCTTGCGGTCAGAGTTAATTCCGATATTCCTAGGATCGGTCCTGTTCAAGTAAAGGATTCACTTGGAGACTCGATTGAATATACCCTGCTGTCATTGCCTTTCTATCTTTTAGGACAGCTTCATCGACTCATCATCAGCGCTCAGAAAGTTCAGCTTTGATCCAATGGACACGCGCAAACCTCGTTCTTTGGAGGGGCCGTTTAGGCGAGCTTAAGATGTCTTGGCTCAAATGGATTTGCAGCTTTTAAAAGCTGTTCATATTTATCGAGAGAAATGCCGATCTTTCCTTTTTCATATTGGGCATAGGCATTAGGAGATTTCGAACCTAAGCGCTCTGAAACCTCTCTTACAGTAGATCCGCTCTTTTCTCTTTGGCGTCTTAAGGAGAGGGCTAACAAAAGTTTATTGTCGTTGGCAATAACCCCAATAATATCTTTCTTATAGTCGATAACTGTTACTGCAAAATTCCCTTCTAAATCATCTTTGAAATAGGATTGAGCCATTTCAAAAACCAGATCTTCGATCATAGACAAAGCTTCCTTACGAGTCCCTCCCTGAGTCATGGCATCAAGAGCAGGAACTTCAATAAGCCAAAACTTCCCGGCTTTCCAAATTTTTCCTTCCATTTCCATACTAATCATCCTTAGGCGGGTTGTTTTTCGCTTTTCTTAAAATTTTTTTTGCTAGCAGCTCATTAACTTCGGCGTGCCTGGGAACAAATTCAGAGATCTCGCCATTCGTCCAAGCGTCATGATTTCCCCCATGGCGGTCAAATCGCCATCCATATACGCGGAGCTGCTTCTCCAGATCTCGTTTTTTCACCCGACCACCCTTAATTGTACACGATTCTATATACAAGATCAATTAAAATCAAATAATATCTTAACCATCTATGTATCAGTTGATTGGTTTACCGAAAGCGAACAGGAAACGATAGTTAGGGTGGACAAAAAAGCCTATATAGAGCGCTCTCTTTCGGTCCTCTCCAAACAAGAGGTGCAGCAGGCAGAAGATCTATTTGAGTTTTTGTTTTTCTTTGATCCTCTTGCTTACTCTCTTTTTGGCACAAAGCCGATGAGTATAGCGGCGCTCAGATCCCAGAAAGACATGGAGCTAGGTTGGGATGCATGGAAAAAAATCGCTCCCTTTTTTTCCTCTGAAACATTTGTCGTCAGGGAACATGTGTTTAACGGTCAAAAATTCGTTGTGGTGGCCAATTTAGAGAATGTGGAGAGGACCTACTTGCAGCATAAAGAACTGTTCGATCGCTCCTTTGGTGGGCGTATGACGGTAGATGCTTTGAAGCTGTGTCTGAGGGAAGAGGGGCCTCTCTTTCAAGAGTTGATGCGCGACGACTTAATTCTTGGCTTGCTCCTTGGTTTTGGCGCAAGAAATGCGCAGCTTTTCTTTGAGAACCAACGCTTGCCTCAAAAGGAGCGATTCGCTCTTAAGCCATTCGATGCGGTTCACCCTGTTTTTTACTATTTTTCTCCTGTTATGCCGCCCCACTTTGCTTGCGATCTTGACTCGGAAGAGACAAAAGAACTTCAGCATCGTTACCAAAAGGAGCGAGTGGCAATTAAACGCCTGGCTAGAAAGGAAAATTTGTTTATGAGGATGTTATACTACAATCGGCCAAGAACTTGAAATTTCAGCAGCGTCAAAGTACCCTAGAATCGATGATCGCAACCCGCCCTGTATTATTAATACAGAGCGGGTTGCGAAGCTTCGCGGTCATCGATTCTAGGGCACTTTCACGCAGCTCAAANNCAAATTCCAAGTTATTGACCGATTGCAGTATAGCTCTGCTATCTGAGTCTTCCGTGATAGAATAAATTTTAAGGTTTGTGCGTCTACAATATGCCTTTTCAAGCATATTTAAGACAAAAACTGTCGAACTCTCATGTGGGGGTATACTGGTCGCAATCCAAGAACGGTGTAAAGCAGCTTTACACGAGTTGGGATAGGAAGGTTTTGGCGGGGACTACGATGGGTTCCCTTTCTTCGAAACAGTCTTTGTTCACGAAGGGGAGGTCAAAGGCGAGTTGAAAAGCGTGAGGTGCGCCAGTCGCTTGTTGGAAGTGGTAGAGCGCGGGGGAGAGCCCCTTGGCTTTTGTCTTCACTTCAACGAGAAACCAGGGTTTGTTGTCTTTAGTTACTAGAAAATCGGTTTCTATTTTATCTTTTGTGCGCAAGTAATAGAGGCCGTACTCGCCAAAGCCCCG
>PLXF01000012.1 GCA_003151315.1 Parachlamydiales bacterium | reverse complement strand
AATTGGCTTTTGAGTCACGAGAGGTGTAAAGACAGCGGCAAAATTTAACACCGAGAAGCACAGAAGCGCACAAAAACTTAAAGATCCATTTCCAATCTATCGCAGCTCCTATGTAAAGCTGCTTTACACAATCTGATTAAAAAATAGATTTTAGAGAGACACCTCTTGATACCAATTTTAATTTTTACTACTCTGTGTTCATAATTTGAGGTTCCTCATGAATACAACCATTTTCTCCTTAAGCCTTTTGCTGGCCACCGTCCCATTAACTGCGGCGGCTCCCCTTTCTTGGGCAGATCCCGAGACCCTCTATTCTTCCGCAGGCAGCAGCGGAACTCATCCTCGACTAGCTGTCGATGCGTTCCAATCCAAAGCCACCGTCGCCTGGCTTGCTAATGGAGATGGCTCTACCGTCTATAGCGCAGACTATAACAGCGGATCGTGGAACAGCCCCGAGGTGATCTCTTTTTCGATGGAACCCCAATCGTCTTTGCGATTAAGGAACAACGCCCAAGGGACCCAAGTGGCCGTNNGTACAAAGTGGAGAAAACGTCTTCCTCACCTCTTCTGTCAACGAAGGAAGCGGCTGGAGCTCCCCCTCAACAGTGCAAGATCTCGGAACAATCGACGTAGCTACAACGCTCCATTTAACGACCGCCGATGAGGGCGCCTTTTTACTCTCATGGCAAGACCTAGACGACAGTTTTTATGGCATTGCCTACCTACTAGGGAATTTCACCTCCCCTTTTTCCATTAATGCCAACGAACTTTCTATTCTTCAATCGGCTCTAAGTCGAGGACAAGCCATATTCGTCACCAGCGATGGCCTTTTCCATGCCACCATCACCNNATCCCCGCTTCTCTCTTTCTCGATGTCATCGAAGATTTCTCCCGATCGGTCTTCATCTTCCAGGATGAAAAAACCAAATTTTTAATCAGCGCGATTGTCGATGATAAAACCCCCGTCTATACAACTATCTCTATCCCTCACGAAGAAATCGAAAGCGCCTGCGTCTCATTAAGTCCCATAGATAAACTGCCAGCGGCGGTATGGCAACTCCGCAGTGGAAAAATCCGAGCCGCCCGCTTTGACGGACACCGTTGGGGCAACCACATAACTCTCTCCGATCACGGCTCCGAACCTGTTATCGAATACAATCCCAAAACTAACCAACCCGTCGTAGTTTGGGCCGATTCGACAGCAGGAGGCACCTCCAACACAATCAAAGCCGCTGAATTCATCAGAACCGCGTGGACGACTCCAGTTTCCATCTCCGCCGGCGGAAACGCGGTGAGCGAACCACAAATCAAAATCAATAAGTTAGGGGAAGCCTTTGTCACCTGGCGCCGCATCCCCACAAGCGGAGCCGACTCCCTCATCGAAGCCACCTACGCAACCCCTTAAAAGCCAAGATCCGCAGGAAAGAAAACTCTGCGGATCCTACCGACGCCTCGCCGATCTCACATCGGGCCGATTCTTGAATCACGTACGGTATAAACCGCTACCCACATTTTCTCATAGCTTCCCCTTGCAAAATCGAAACACCCGCTTTATACTAAGCCTATGAAATTCCAAATCCCTAAAGGAACCTTTGATATTTTGCCCGATTGCGCGGAAGAACCATGGCGCGCTTCTGCCCTGTGGCAAAAAGTAGAAGAGACCGTGCGTGAAACCGCTAACGAATACAATTACAAAGAGATCCGCACCCCCATCTATGAGCGGACCGAGCTGTTCGACCGGGGTGTAGGAGAGAGCTCCGATATCGTCGCCAAAGAGATGTTTACCTTTATCGATAAAGGGGGCCGGTCCCTTTCCTTACGACCCGAAGGGACCGCCTCTGTGATGCGCGCGTTCGTCGAAAACAACCTAAATCAACAAGGCTCTGTCCATAAATTTTTCTATATAGGACCCATGTTCCGCTACGAGCGTCCCCAATCGGGCCGCTATCGACAATTTCACCAATTCGGCGCCGAAGCCATCGGCAATAGCAGCCCCGAGCAAGATGCCGAAGTGATCGATTTTCTCTGCCAAATTTACAAACGGCTCGGCCTTAAAAATCTCAAAGTGCGCGTCAACACAGTTGGCGATCCTGAATCGAGAGCCCATTTCCGCACCGCCCTTATCGACTACTTCCGCCCCCATTTTGATCTCCTTTCCGCCGACAGTAAAATCCGCTTCGAAAAAAATCCGCTCCGCATCCTCGACTCCAAAGACTCAAGAGATAAAGAGCTCGTGCAGGGAGCCCCCTCAATTTTAACCCACCTTTCCCCTGCCGCAAAGGCCCATTTCCAAGAGGTGTGTAACCTCCTCGATCAGATTCAAGTTCCTTACGAAATCGACGACCGGATCGTCCGAGGCCTCGACTACTACAATAAAACCGTTTTTGAAATCATGACCGAAGATCTCGGCGCCCAAAACACCATCGGTGCAGGCGGCCGATTCGATGGGCTCATCAGCTCCCTCGGCGGCCCCGACCTCCCCGCTGCCGGTTTTGCCTCAGGCCTGGAAAGGGTGATCCAAGTGATGCTCGCTCAGCAGACGCCCCTCGAAGAGAAAAAAGGGCCCCTCATCTATTTCATTCCGATGGGCGAAGAGGCCCGCGCCAAATGTTTTCTCCTCGCCACCGAATGTAGACACAACCAAATTACAGCCGATGTGGAGCTAAGCGCCAAGAAAGTGCAGGCAGGACTGCAAAATGCCACACGCCTGCAAGCCACCTACTGCGCCATCATCGGCTCCGACGAGCTCCAATCGGGAAAAATCCAGCTCAAACACGTACAAACGCGCGTTTCCAGCGAGGCAAATCTCGCTCAAATCGTAACCCATCTACGAGGATTAACATCATGAAATGGCTAGCCCCTCTTTTAGTATTTGCCGCAGTCGCTCTCCACGCCCAAGATTCTGAAAGGGACGTCGCAAAAATCTCAGAAGCGATGGGACACATGATTGGCAAAAACCTCCAAGCCCTCGGCCTTGACCTAGACATCACCGCCATTGTCAAAGGGTTAAAAGATGCCGCTGACGGGAAAAGCCCTCCCATGAATGAAGACGAATGCGTCCAAGCGATCGCCTCGATCCAAGAAGAGAGCTACTCACTCGCCGCCGAAAAAAACCGGAAAACCGCCGACGCATTTCTCGCTCTGAACCAAAAAGAAGAGGGCGTCGTCTCCCTAGAAAATGGCAAGCTCCAATACAAGATCGTAAAACTAGGGGAAGGGCAAACCGTTGAGTCTTACAACTCCCCCATCGTCCGCTACACAGCCCGCTATCTCGACGGCCAAGTCTTTGGCACCGCCGCCGAAGAAGAGCTCGTCTCCCTCAATGAGGCGATCCCCGGCTTTAGCAAAGGGGTCGTCGGCATGAAAGAGGGAGAAATCCGTACCCTCTACCTCCATCCCGATCTAGGCTACGGCAATCAAGGACATCTTCTCCCCAACGCGCTCCTCGTTTTCGAAGTGGAAGTGATCAAAGCCGACGCCTCCGCCGACGCACAGGCCGCCTCCAACAAGGACGAATCGCTCCCCATTTTACAAAGCGCCCTAGAGTCTGCCAACCTGCAGTAAACAACTCCCGCCTAAAGGC
>PLXF01000133.1 GCA_003151315.1 Parachlamydiales bacterium | reverse complement strand
TCGATTTGCGTCTACTATTTTGTTCAGAAAATCGATGTGAAGATTTTCTCTTTTTTACGGGGGCTATTTCGGGAAAAAGCTCTCCCTGTCCGCTTGGCCCTTTCCCTCTTTATTTCTCAACTCCTCGACACGGTCCTTTTCAGTTTCCTTGGACTCTATGGCCTAGTTGAATCGATTTTTGACGTAATTATAATTAGCTATCTCATCAAATGTGTAATCATCGCTTCCAGCTCCTCTTTTGTCGGTATTGCTAGAAGATGGGTGAAAACCGCATAACTCCGATCCGCTTTGAACTTATCCACCAGTCTAAAATCTCCCGCGCCCGAGTGGGTAAAATTTACACGCCTCATGGGGAGATCGATACACCTAATTTTGTAGCCGTCGGAACGAATGGCACTCTGAAAGCGCTCGATAACCAGACGGTCGATGCGATTGGGCTCCAGCTCATGTTTTGCAACACCTACCATCTCCTTCTTCAACCGGGGCCTGAAGTGGTGCGCCGCGCGGGAGGTCTCCACAAATTCATCAACCGCAAAATGCCGATCATTACCGATTCGGGGGGATTTCAGGTTTTTTCTCTCGCCTATGGATCGGTTGCCGACGAATTGAAAAGCAGGGGCGCTAAAAAAACGGATGGACATGTACTAAAAATCAACGAAGATGGGGTCCTTTTCCGCTCGTATCGGGATGGCTCGAAGGTGCTCCTTACTCCCGAAAGTTCAATTACCGCCCAAAAAGCATTTGGCGCCGATATCATTATCCCGCTTGACGAGCTCCCCCCTTACCATATCGGACCTGAAAAACTAAGAGCATCGCTAGACAGAACCCACCGATGGGAAAAGCGCTCTCTCGACGAGCATCTAAAAAATCCACAGGGCCAGGCGATGTATGCTGTAATTCACGGAGGGGTAGATCCTGAACTGCGCAAAGCGAGCTGCTCCTATTTGACGCAGCATCCTTTCGACGGTTTTTCTATCGGCGGTAGTGTGGGCAAAAATAAAACGGAAATGGTGGAGATGCTCCAATCGATGCTGCCCCGTCTTCCCGAAGAGAAGCCCAATCACTTGTTGGGGATCGGCGATCTTGAGTCGGTCAATCTGTGTGTCCCTTTGGGGATCGACACATTCGATAGTTCTTATCCCACCCGTGCTGCGCGCCATGGACTCCTCTTAACGCAAGAGGGGGGAATTAAGGTGGGAAAAGGGGAAAACGCTAACTGTTTTGGTCCTATTGAACATGGTTGCAAATGTTCAACTTGCCAAAACTTCACTTTAGCGTACGTGCATCATCTCTTTAAAGCGGCCGAATTAACCGCCTACACATTGGCAACGGTGCACAATCTCCACTTTATGGTGGACCTGATGCGCCGCTACCGAGAGGCTATTTTGGAAGATAGGGTTTAGTTACAGAATTATAGGTATTGTCGGGTTTTTTAGATTTAAATGATTCGATCACACACCATATTCCGAGAACTCCCGATGCCCCGCCAAGAATCCATAGGAAGCTAACTCCGGCCTTTTTGAACTCGCCTTTTAGAGTATGGGCGGCTATTCCAATGATACCTGTAGCTATAAGTGATATTGTTCCTACAAGAAAGCGTAAAGGGGTAGTAGCAATTTTTAAAACCAAGTTATCGGGATCGATAACGGGCTTGCAAAAATCATAGACTCCTTGTGACCAGACTTCTGGAATCGAATTCATAATATGATCCTTTTAATTTGTTTTTCCTCAATTTTACGTTAATTTACTTATTAAAACAAATTAATTTTCAAAAACAATACAATCTGTATATTTATTATTTTAATTCTCGATGATTTTCTTTATTAGGCTTTTTGGCGTTACAGCAGGAGAGGCGCTTAGGGCTTGGTGGTAAAGGACGGTAGAGGGGGTTAAGGCGGGTAGGGTGTTAGCTTCGATAATGCGGATGACTCCGGTGGCGCATTCCACAAAGAGATCCAAGCGGGCGTATCCTCCGATTTCGAGCGCGGCTGCAGCTTGACAAGCTCCTTTTTGGACTAGGTTGCGGGCTTGGGTCGAAAGGATGGTTTCGGGAGGAGGGGTGATATTTATCCCCGTCCCCCCTTGGAATTTTTCTTCGAGGGAAAGGACGTGGTTTTGCGCGACTGTAATGCTGGGGTTTAGGGCGCAATATTTTCCGCTACTTTCTAACACCCCAATCGTCATTTCTAGCCAGCCGCTCACGATACGGTGGTTGAGCTTGGTTCCCGCCAGTTCCATTTTATCGGTGGCTATGAAGGGTTCTAGTAGAAAGGGTTGGGCTGTGATTGGCATTTCGATCGCAGAGGTTTGTTCGAAAAAAGTGCCGATTGGTGCTTGGCGAACCCTTTTCTGGATACATTCGATGTAGCAAAAGAGCTCTTGCACGCTCCGAATGCGCACGACTCCCGTCGAGCAACCGTCTCGCTGTGGTTTGACAATACAATCGCCGGTTTTCCACTGGGCTATTGCTTGTTGCCACAGGTTTTGTACGGCTTCGAAATTACTTAGTGAGTCGACGTCGAAAGAAATTTGAGGGATGGGGAGAACGTGCGGGTCGTTGAGTTGGCCGATCCGCTCCGCTGTGCGCCTTTTGTCCATGCAAAGGGCGGAGGCAGACGAGCTCGATCCGTTGAAGGGGATCTTG
>PLXF01000086.1 GCA_003151315.1 Parachlamydiales bacterium | reverse complement strand
CACACTTCTCTACTTCTACTGTCAAAATATACTTGCTATCACTTTAGATAAGCTGAGTAGTCTTGCTACTCTTTTTCTTTTGTGTTTGTCATTCAACCTCAAAAGAATGAGACTAACATACACGAAGTGGGAATTTTAACGCAACTTTTTGCCAAAAATAGGTTATTTTTCACTATGAAAAGGGCGCGAAAATACCTTATTTTCGTCTCGCTTTTCGAGGTCAAACGACGCGATAAATTGCGTGTGAGAACTCCCTTCCAGAGTTTCGCTAGCTGATTGCAAAATGTAGAGATGCTCATCCGTTAAAATGAGTCTTTCACGAACCCATTTTCCTTGCGAGCGGTACAGAAGATCGGCCATTTGGCCGTCTATTTGATCAGTCTGTACGAGAAGAGCTCCCTCTTCAGACTGAATGTTATTAATTTTTTTTTGAATTAACTCATCGAGAGGCTGATCGGGGAATTTAAGAACATTGAGCCGGTGGAGAGTCTCCCCTGAAGTGGAATCGATTTCCATTGTCTCTTTATCCCCTTGGTCGATTTGCGGGTATCTATAGCCTGGATCCTCAGGAAACCGGATCAAAACCTTCTCCGAGCCAAACTCCTTAGCAAATACGGTCCATATAGAGGGGTCTACTTCCTCGTGCTGAGACTGGGCCTGCTTTTGCGGCTTATCCACTGACACCCAGCCATTTTCCTCAATCGTCGAGGAAAGAAGTAAAAGAGCAAGTAATTTATTTATAATCAAAATAACCAACATTATTTGTTTTTATTGGTACATTTTAATATAAATAATATAAATTAAACACAGAAATATTTTTTAATAGTAATAAAAACAAGTTTTTCGTTTTAAAGAAAGCTGAAACAGTGTAGAATAATTTATGAAATTAACCAAAAAACAGGAAATATGATGATTTACGTACCAAAGACCAACCCCTCACTATACATCCCTTGCCTCACTTCGGAAAAGAGGAAAGAGGAGAAAGAGAGCACATCCTTAAGTACCGTCGATAAAGTCATGCTAATCGCCTGTCCTGTTTTTGTAATTCTTGGATTTATCTTGGCAACGCAATTCCCTTTTTTTACTGCCGCTGTAATGCTTGGCGGAATAAGCATAATAGCTGGTGGGATAAGCGGACTGTATGTCTCTATCTCCCAAATCATAAAAATAATACGAAAAGACTCAGCTTCGGACGAGGACAGTATTCAAAAACTAGAAAAACTGGAAGCTGGCAAACACTTAGCTAATGGAATTGTTGTTTCTCAGGATGTAGTAGATTCTCTAACAAATTTCATTCCCAGTATTGATTACATGAACGTCGACGACGATGCCATCAAATCTGTTCATTACAATAAAGATAACACGGCCACTTTTACATTGAATGGGGTTCTCGGCCTGCAATTCAGGGTCTGCCCTCCCTCGAACTCGGGTACCGGATGCGAGGAGTTCCGTCTGAGGCGTCGCTATCAAAATATGGTTTACGCACAAGAAATTTGTAATCGAAAGAACTACAACTTCCTCTTCGTCCCGCCCGTGAAACCTCTGTACCTTACAATAAACGGACGGGAGCGCACTCTTCTTGCCGAGAGCGTGGTTGTTAAGACCGATTCAACTCCCGCCCAAACATTTGAACCTGCAATTCGCCAAATGGTGCAATTTTTAGTCCAAACAGGCGGCTGGGGAATTAGTGACCCCATTCCCTTTACACCTACGGAGGGCGGTAAATTGGCGCTACAGAACGTTCGCCATCTACTTGACACTGCTCACGACGACAAAGCGACTCGCACTTTCCTCGAAACAGGTGCAATCCTTAATGAAGAACATTCACTACTTGCCTCTCTTGATCAAGAGGACCTGATCGATATCGCATTAAAGGAACTGGAAAATTTAAGACCAATAAAGTATTACATAGATGAAACAGAGGAAGGAAAAGAAGCTCAGAGCAAGACGATTAGTGATGCAAAAACTAAACGGATGGCAAAACTTTCTACTCCTGTTGTAACAGCCCCTATAACCGAGGCAAAACCTCCCAATAGACTAGGAATTACTGCGACCGATTTAGCAGCAGAACTCGATCTCGAGCAAAGAGACTATGCTGTAATAAGAAAAGATGGAGTTCGTTCCGATGGGGAATGCCGTATTATTACGCTTAAAGAAGTGGCGCAGGCCATTATCAATCTGATTAATCGCAAACTGAGCGAAAATCCTCAATCCGCTGAAATTATTTTTACGCCTGAAGACATGTTAATTGGAAAAACGTTGCCTTCCAATTTGGAAATGCACAACCAATACAACACGCTCCAAGGCTTAGGGTACAAAGGCTGGCCCAATCCAAACGAAGAACCCCCTTATTGGATAGCGCTTATTTTTGAAGCTCTTAAAGCTCGAGGATGTATTCAAGAGTTTTCACTACCCGAGAGATCAAATCCACGATTAGTCGTGTCGGAAGAAGCCCTTCTTCGCGCTAAATCTGCCTAGCAACTTTCAGTCACAAAGTCCCAAGATTTCCACTCTTGGGACTTTTTCCCCATCTTTTATTTAAAAAAAGTTTTTGTCAGGTTACTGCGAATGTGATAAAGATGTAGCAGGGACTCTATTAACCAAGGAGCTGTCTCTATGCATTCTGCTTTTTTAGCCCAAGTGATTGGGTGGTATCTATTTCTCATGGGCTTAGCATTTTTAATGAATCAAGCTCACTTCAAAAAAATTTGGCACGATACGTTGACTAATCCCGCTTTAACGACCTTGTGGGGCGCTGTAAGCATGATATTCGGCCTTATAGTCGTCATTTCCCATCGCGTATGGGTATCTGACTGGCCTGTCGTTGTCACTCTCATGGGTTGGTTTCTGTTGCTCAATGGAGCTGCTAGAATTTTCCTCCCTGAGCATGTAGCTAAATTTTATAAAAGCCTCCACTCCAAACTCGGCTTTGGCTTACTTTGCTGGTTTTGGCTTTTAGTGGGTCTCTATCTTATTTGGATGGGACATTCTCACGCTTGCTGTTAATTCTTTTGGCGGGAAAAAAATGTTTCCCGCCCTTTTCTTCGGTTGTTTAACGACTCCGTTCCTTACAATTATACGGTTCGTAATTCAAGAATCGGCTTTTGGAAGCCATCTGCATCCATAATTTCCATCCGTAAAAATGGCTCTCTATTAGAAATAGGGGCTATTTTTGCGGATGGAAATTAGGGGATGCCAGATGGCTTCCAAAAGTCGATTCTTGAATTACGAGCGGTATACACCAAACCCCAGAGGCCTATGTCTATTTGGATCACTCCCCTCACTCTAGATGAGATCAATCTTCGCGCTGACAGAAGTTTGTCTAGCCACTTGGGGATCGTATTTACAAAAGTCGGAAGCGATTTTTTAGAAGCCTCAATGCCTGTTGATGAACGGACTATGCAGCCGATGGGAATTATGCATGGGGGCGCCTCGTGCGCTTTAGCAGAAACTGTAGGAAGCGCGGCAGCCAATTACTGCGTCGATCAAAAATTGAAGGTGTGCGTCGGGGTAGACATCAATATCAACCATATCCGAGCTGTACGCTCAGGGATAGTTCTTGCAACGGCCAAACCACTACATCTGGGTAAATCGACGCAAGTGTGGGAAATAAAGATCGTCAATCCTGCAGAGCAGCTTATTTCTGTGGCTCGATTGACTATGGCTGTGATTGCAAAAAGGGGGGAAGAATAGAAGAAGAGTGCGCTAGTTGTCTAGCGCACTCAAGAAAGCGATTAACGGTTGTAGAAATTGCCGCTACGATCGCCACGGTCTCCACCGCCACGTCTTTCGCCGCGATCTCCACCACGATCACCCCATTCACGACGAGGACGACCTTCGCCACCCGCACCGCCGCCAGCGCCACCAGCGCCGCCGCCGAAGCCACCTGGGCTTCTTTCACGACGTTCTGTACCGCCGCCGCCGAAAGCAGGACGATCGCGCTGTTCTGTGCGCGCCCAGTCGATGACGAGAGTTTTGCCTTGGAAAGGCTGTCCATTCAATGCTTCTTTTGCTTTACCTGCTGAATCGGAAGAATCCATCCGAACAAACGCGAATCCGCGAGATCTACCAGAATAACGGTCCATCACAATTTTAACTTCTTCAACTCCGCCGAAGCTGCCGAACAGTTCTTTTACTTGATCTTCATTTGCATCGAAATTCAAGTTTCCAACGTAGAGTTTTTGATTTTGTTGATTCATTTACATCTCCTAAAAATAGAAAAAAATGACCCTAAAGATCGGTGTACTACGGCCAGGTTTTCAGGTAAAGCATTCCCAGAATGGGGGAAAGAATAATTTGAAAAGACCAAGACAAATAATCAGGGCTAAAAGTTCTTGTTACCTAAAGATTGGGCAGTCCCCAAGAGGAGATCTACTTACCCATTTCCTTAGGCACGCGATTTTACAACAAATTCCTGTCAAAGTCAACCGGAATGCCCCCCGCTCAATTGAAGAAATGTTTCTTACTGTAGGTATATCCTCTTCATGGTTCAATAGAGGATATGGCGCTGTCAAAAGAGAAGACCCTTGAATTAAAGGCCCGGATGCAACGGCTGGGCGTTCTAGAGGGAGACCTTATTGAAAAATTTATTTTAGGCTCGGGAAAAGGGGGGCAAAAAATCAACAAGACTAGCTCTTGCGTGTATCTCAAGCACCTCCCTTCGGGAATTGAGGTAAAATGCCAACGAGATCGCTCCCGAGCGCTCAACCGCTATTGGGCCCGCCAAGACCTGTGCGACAAATTGGAGGAGATCCTTTCGGAAGCTAAAAGCAAAAAACAACAAGAAGGAGAAAAAATCCGTCGGCAAAAGCGGCGCCGCTCTCGCCGGCAAAAAGAAAAGATGGTCGACAATAAAAAAATCCACTCTGCCAAAAAAAATCTTCGAAAGTCCCCTTTTGAATAGCGAGCCATTTCCGAGCTCGATATATAGCGGTATAACCTTTTACATTGCTTACCCTGCACAGATCCCGTATAATCTTGGGCAAAAACCAGGATAATATGGAATTTTTAGTCCCCTCCCGGATGAAGGTCCTTGAGGCCTTACGCCAAATATACCCCGACAGTTCACGCCGCACCCTTCAAAACTGGCTTGCAGGCGGCCGTATCTCTCTAGATGGGAAAAAGATAAAGCACGAAAATGAGGTCGTCGAAGAGGGGCAAACGCTCGCTTCCGTCGACCAATTCCGCCCCCAGACAACGCCAGGACTAAAAATTATTTACGAGGACCGTTATCTCGTAGCTATAGACAAGCCTGTAGGTCTATTAAGCGTCCCTTTAGATGAGGGGGAGACAAAACGGCACGCACTAGGAATGCTCCGCCTCCACTTTGGAACGGATCAAATATTTGCTGTACACCGAATCGACCGAGACACATCGGGCGCTCTTCTGTTTGCGCGAGGCAAGGAATCGGCAATTTTGCTCAACGGCCTATTTGAAAGTCATGATTTGAAGCGAGAATACCTAACAATTGTTGAGGGGCGTCTCAGTCAGAATAGAGGGACGTGGCAGTGCAATTTAACCGAGCTGCCCAATTTAGATGTAGTCGAGTCACCTGACGGTAAAGTCTCGATCACCCACTTTGAAGTCATGCGTAGATCAGCTAAATACTCTTATTTGCGGCTAACCCTCGAAACAGGACGCAAACACCAGATTCGGGTCCATTGCCAAATGGCAGGTCATCCGGTTGTGGGAGATCGACGTTACGGTTCTACAGAAAATCCGATGGATCGCCTTTGCCTCCACGCGCGTTGCCTGACCCTAGTCCATCCTTTTACAAAGAAAACAATCACTTTATCCGCTCCCCTTCCCCCTGTTTTCCAGGTGCTCGGCGGACAATTAGCTGATATATGATTTCCAATCTTTAGTAAACCGGGCCACCGCTTCCTTCGTGGAGGGGTGGTCTTCCATGCATTTCGCAAATACACTTTCATTAAGAGTTACGGCATGGCATCCCATCTCCGCACACTCTTTTACCTGTTCTGGGGTGCGCAAAGAGGCTGCAATAAGCTTTGAGGGCAAACTGTGGCGGGAAAGGAGATGGAGCATCGATTTCACCGCGTCGATCCCATATACATCGGCCTCGCAGATGCGGGAATAGTAAGGCGCTATGTAAGTCGCTCCCGCTTTAGCGGCAAAAAGGACTTGATTCGGATCGAAGACCGCCGTTGCCATGACAGGAATATTAAGGCGTACCAAGCTTGTTATCACTTTCAAGCCCTGCGCGGTGACTGGGACCTTAATCATGATCCGATTGGAGCTATCGTAGATCTCTTGCGCCTGCCTGATCATTAATTCAGGCTCATGAGGCGTCACCTGAAAAGTTACAGCCCCTTTTTGCGCTAGAAGTAGATTTTCTAGTACCTTTTTAAAGGGCTGACCCGATTTGGCCAAGAGAGAAGGGTTCGTGGTAACACCGTGAAGTATTCCCATCTCCTCAGCTTTTACAATAGTTTCTAAATTGACTGTATCTAACCAAATTTCCATATTACCTCGACGTTGCAACTTTTTTAGCCCGACTGCCTTGGCCTTTTGTCCTCTGAGGCGTTTATTTAACCAGGAAAGGGTGTAACTATTCAGACACCCCTAGATTAAACGGAAGTTGCTGAACCGCAGAGATCTCAGAGGACACAGATTTAGCCGCGTTTCACGGCCTCTCTGCTCTCTGTGATTCAACAACTTCCGTTTAATCTAGGGGTATCTGAATAATTACGAAAGGATTAAATAAATCGACTAGTTTGGCCAAAGGCCAAACGTCCGAAGGCAAAAGGCCAAGGCAGTCGGGCCAAAAAAGTTGCAAAGTCGAGATTACAGTCGCCCTTTTCGATCGTCGACTTCTGGCCATTTTTGCGCCGGCTACGCCTGATGAAATTCTGGGCGAATAGGGCCTCAAAAAACCAATTCTTGAACTAACTTGTGTATAAACCAAATGGTAGCGGGTCATTGTAATTTTTGGAAGGGGCAGTTATAGTAGATAATATAGTCCACTGCGAGCTTCCTATGAATTTTACCGATTTTATCAATACATTTATCGCTCTTCTTGTGATCTCCAATCCCCTTTCTGCTCTTCCTGCGGTATTGCGAATTACACGAAATCAATCTCTCCACGAAAAAAGGCGCACAGGAATCATTGCCGCTTTTGCTGTCGGGGTTATTTTACTCACCACAACTTGGATTGGAATGCCTGCATTACAGGTTCTCGGGATCAAACTTCCTGCCTTCAAGGTTGCGGGTGGACTCGTTCTCCTCTCACTCGCCTTTTCCATGTTATATGCCGAAGAGAGCTCCATGAAACAAACACCCGAAGAATTAAAGGAGAAAAGATCTCTCTCAGGAGCTGTGGTCCCTTTGGCTATCCCTATTATTGCAGGTCCGGGAGCAATCAGCACCGTCATTGTCAGCGTCAACCAACATCCCGGCTTGCTCAATCAGCTATTTATTAGTTTTTCCGGAATCCTCGTCGCTTTGTGCATGGGAATTCTCCTCTATTTCGCCAGTAATTTGGAAAAAATATTCGGTCAATCGGGCATCAATATTTTTAATCGGATAGGGGGGCTAATCCTTGCCGCTATCGCCATCCAAGAAATCGCCAACGGCTGTCTCGTTTTATTTCCTGGATTATCTTAAATGAGCGATGAATGGAAAAAAAAGCTTTCGCCAGAAAGCTATGATGTATGCCGCTGCGGAGGAACTGAACGCCCTTTTACAGGGAAATATTGGAACCATCATGAAAAGGGTATTTATGTATGCATTGCCTGCAATCAACCCCTTTTTCATTTCCAGGATAAATTCGACTCAGGAACGGGATGGCCTAGCTTTACAAAGCCGGTGAAAAACACCTCTGTTGAAACACGAACCGACAACAGCCTCTCTTGCTCAAGGACCGAAGTGCTGTGTAGCGAATGTGGCTCCCATTTAGGTCATGTATTTACAGACGGCCCCCCACCTGGGGGGGCTTCGGTACTGCCTCAATTCTGCAGCTCTTAATTTTGTCCCTTCTCTTGAGTAAAATCGACGGGAGAATGGAAGTGCAATTGAAAAGCCATGGGTCCTGGGTAGCTTTGCGGCATATATTCCACATCAATCCGCAGAAAACAATTCTGGGTTACGATGGCATATCCCCCTTTTATTCGCAGAATATTCTGAATAGATTCAGGACTTCCTAAACTTTCTTGTAAACGATCATCAGAAAGAATAGCCTCAATTTCCCGAGAACTCTGAGCTAACGGCGGCAACGCCGCAAAAGTACCATTTACAAAAAACAGACTTGCTAAAATTAAAAATAGGCAATTTTTCACTCTCACTCCTCTAATTGATCAAAAGATACCACTATACAATACCACTCTTAGGATTTCCTGTGAAAATTTTTATTGAATTCTCTGAGCTCAATTCTTTAACGTAGAAAAAACTTCGAGGTACCGCCTTATGAAATGGACACCCTATATTGCTCTCACTTTATTGACATTTGGATTGCCACTGGTAGGTTTTTCAAAACATCCCAAGGAATCACCTCCTCCAGAAGCTCCCCCTTTCGATGCCGATCTTTTTCGAAAAGATGCTCAAGTTTTTTCTGCTCATCTAGAATTTCTCTACTGGACAGTGGAGGAGGGGGGACTAGATTATGCCTTGAAAATGGATCAACCCGCTTGGGGACCTTCTAATAGCTATGCAATGGGAAATTTTCAAACAGCGGGATATGGATTCGACCCTGGAATGAGGCTTAGCCTCTCTTTTTTTCGGGCTCCCAAAAATTGGGAGGTTAAATGGTCTTATACCCGATTAACGAACAGAGGATCTGACCGCGCTAAAGCACCTACAGAAGCGGGTCAATATCTCACGGGCACCTGGCCGCAAATTTTTCCCACTGCCTCCAACCCACTAACTAGAGCTACTAGCAGCCTCCACTTCAATTATAATGTGGCTGATATGTTGATATCTCGCGTTTTCTATCCCAATCCGCATCTTCGCCTCTATTTTACCGGAGGACCTGCGACAGCGTGGATGAAGCAAGATTGGTATATTCACTACAATGATGCATTCTCCAATGTTACTCGTCTTCACAACACCTGGACCTTTGCTGGCGGCGGATTAAAAACGGGAACGGTCATCGATTGGTTTTGGACAGGGCATATGTATATTACAGCCAAGGGAATCATAGGGATTCTTATGGGCAGCTACCACAACCACGCAAAGCAGACGACAACCTATCAACCGACCCCTTCCGACAATCCCAATATCCCTATTCGTGATGCTAAGCTAGAAAACATTAGAGCCTCTTATGTTGCGCAAGCTATGCTAGGGCCCTCCTGGCAGAAAAACTACGACAATATGCGGCTTGAGGTATTTGCAGGATACGAATTGACTATCTACACAGATTTACAAGAAATCTACCACTCGACCGCAGGAGCCCCTTCTGCAACAAAAGAGACCTGGACTAATACCAGCAATCTTGCGCTTCATGGGGTGACCGTTAGATTCACAGGCGATTTTTAAGTTAAACTCGACTTTGCGTGCGCCAAGCTTCGCTTGGCGCACGCAAAGTCGAGTTAAAGAATGCCCAGACCAGAAATAGCCTGGGCATTTTTTATTGCTTAGGCTTGGCTGTGAAAGCGCCGAAAGGCTGCACGAGTAGAACCTCTTCCACTAAATCATTGGGACTCATCATAAACCGGACGGTATAACCCGTTTTAGACTTCACGCTGAATTCGTTGACTACAGTTGGAATGAGCTCAAATACTGGCTNNGCTGTCCCGGAATGATCGAAACCAATGTATTATTTCGCAGCTCGATTTCTACAGTCACTCCGTAAATCACATACTTGCCAACAAATTTTTCTAGGTAGGCGTTCGACTCAAATTTGCTAGAGCGCTTCTTCTTAAAGAGAATGTCTGAAGTGCTAGGTTCAAAAGGGACAACGAGCTCATCTACTTCCCCATCAAAATTAGCGCGAAACGTAAATTTCGATCCTTCTCTTGATAACAGTAAATCTTCCGACTCGGCAGAAACGATAAACACATCATAATGCCAATGATCCAAAGTGCTCCGAATTCTATTAAATATCCCCTCTAATTTCCCTTCCTCATTTATAGCTATTTGGATAGTTCCATAACCGGGATGCTCATATTCTCCCACATAATCATCAAGCGGATGGGAAGGTTGAGTATTTTGTTTTCGACTCAAGCCCTCATTTTGTTTCATCATTTTCAACGCCTCTTTTCCTTTCCTGTAGACCTCAACTCCCTCTTTAATCCAAGCAATGGGTGTCAATTCAAGAATTCGATCTAGTGCATCAAGCGCTATAAATCGGGGAAGAGTAGAGAGGTTTTTATTCCCAAGAACAATGATCCCAATTTTTTCATTAGGCAATAGGCTCACAACAGCAGTAAATCCATCTACGCCCCCATCATGGCTGACCAAGTAATGCCCTCTATAAGAGATTACGCCCCATCCAATCCCATATGTGCTGAGAAACGCTTCTTTATGTTCAGGTGTTCCGCTAACCACAACCTGAGGAGAGTGCATCTCTTGCAATGTGGAACCTCCTATAATGATCTTATCTTTGTATACGCCTTGATTGAGCTGCATCTCGACCCAATGGATCAAGTCGGACACATTTGAATTCATTGAACCCGACGGCCCTACTGCCGTAAAGTCGCGCTGCGCCATTTTTTTGACGACATCTCCCCTTTCAATATGGGACGAAGAATGATCGGAAAATTGCTGCATATCAGCAACAGTGAAATTGGTGCTCTTCATCCCTAAAGGTTTTAAGATCCGATCGGAAATAAGATGTTCCCAAGATTTCCCTCCCTTTTTCTCCATCACACAGCCAGCGCTTAAGTACATTAGGTTATTGTAATTGTATCGATCCCGAATTTCACAGGTTGGCTCGAGAAAACGGAGCCGAGCCATCACTTCATCCCTAGTAAAAGTGGAGTTATACCACATATAGTCGTGGCGGGGCATTCCGCTGCGGTGAGTCAGAAGATCGCGCATCGTTAAATGTTGTGTGGCATAATTGTCATAGAGGCGGAAATCGGGAAGCAAATCGATTACTTTGTCATCCCAATTGAAAAGCCCCTCTTCCACAAAAGTCCCAGCCAAAAAGCTAGTGAATGCTTTCGTACAAGAGCCTAGTCCAAATAGCGTGTCGATGGTCACAGGTTGAGTTTTTCCAATCTCTCGAATACCAAACCCTTTGGCATAGATCACATGTCCATCAACAACGACACCGATGGCGATTCCGGGAACCTGATAATCGCGCAAAGCCTGATCGATTTCTTTGTCAAAACCTTCGAGAGTCTGTTTAATTTTTTGCGCGCGAGGCGATAGACTGCTAAACCAGTCGAGCAATCCTGCGCTCATTTGCAAAGGTAATAATGCACTGACAACCAGTGATAGATAAAACAGCCCAACCCTTCGCTTAGCCATAAGACAAATCCTCTGTTTTGAAAGGCGATCATCTTATCTGCAAAAGAGAAAATTGACAACCGAAATTGAAGATCTCCTTCATGAAACGAAGGAGATTCAATGACAGTCTCTTAAGGATACAAATTGGAACCTTAGGTTGAGCCGCAGTTTAAGACTGCATTGAATATATTCCGAGAATGCCGATCACGATTAGATAGATGGCGACGACGTAATTTAAAATCCGCGGATTTACTAGGATCAAAATTCCTGCAACAAGGGAAAAAATAGGACTGAAAAGAGGGTTCATAATGGCTCCATATTTAAGGATGTGACGTCTATACCCGCTCGTGATTCTTGAATCGCGAGCGGGATAAGCGAAGTTTAAACCATTCGGAATTCAATCTCCACTTCCTAGTTAAAATATATATTTTACATTTGAAAGTCTTTATATATTTTCACAAAAACTGCAACCCTATCTTGAATTAAAGATTCGTATGGGTTAAGATACTAGGCACTATGAAAAGCAAAACCATTATTTTATCAACAGGTCTTGCCATGTTTTCCATGTTCTTCGGATCGGGAAACCTGGTATTTCCTTTAGTTGTAGGTCAGTTTAGTGAAGGTCACTACGTCTGGGCGGCCCTGGGCATCTTGCTCACGGGAGTCCTTGTCCCCTTTTTAGGGATCTTAGCTATGTTTTTTTTCAAAGGGAGTTCGGACGACCTCTTTTCGCTCCTGGGTAAATACGCCCCTTTTTGCCTTTCGCTTCTTTGTCTATCGATTATGGGCCCTTTTGGCGTTCTAGCCCGCTGCATCACTGTCGCCCACGGCGCTTTTCAATTAATTATACCTAACACCCCTCTTTGGGTTTTTAGTGTGGCCTCCTGCTCTCTAATTTTTTTATTGACAGTCCGCAAAAACCGAATTGTACCTATGTTGGGATCGATCCTAACTCCCCTGCTACTGGCCTCTCTGGCCGCAATTGCCGTCTTTGGTCTCTCTTCTACAGATCTACCAACACCCTTAACGGGGACCTCTTGGGAAAGCTTCAAAGTAGGGATCTTTCAGGGTTACCAGACAATGGACCTATTGGCCGCCTTTTTCTTCTCCACTTTTGTGATCCGCCATTTAGAAAAAAATCTGAAAAAGGGTGAAGAAGGAGCTGCAGTCTCGATCTTTATTCGCGCTTCTCTCTTGGGGGCATTCCTCCTCTCCTCGATCTATTGCCTATTGGTTGTTTTGGGATCGATGTACTCCGCAGAACTGGCCCAAATCCCTCCTCAAGAAATGCTGGGTTACGTGGCTCAAAGAGCGTTAGGAGTCTGGGCGGCTCCCGTAGTATGCACCTGCGTCATCCTAGCATGCCTCACAACCGGGATCGTTCTAACCTCGCTTTTTGCGGACTTCCTGAAAAAGGAGGTTACCCGAAACCGGATCCCCAACGCGTTAGCTATAGCTGTTACTCTGGGGTTTGCCTTTTTTACTTCTACGCTCGAGTTTTCCGGAATTTCTGGCTATATAGGCCCCCTTCTAACACTTATATACCCCGCTTTAATCGTGTTAGCTGTTTTAGGGATCATCTACAAATTGTGGGGCTGGAAAACGGTCCGATTTCCTGTTGCCGCAACTCTTGTTATTAAGTACATTGCCAGCAAGTTGTAAAATACTGTGTCCAGTTGCCTAACTTTCAACTGGACACAGTATA
>PLXF01000074.1 GCA_003151315.1 Parachlamydiales bacterium | reverse complement strand
CTCAATAATTGGCTTTTGAGGTGCGAGAGGTATAGCCTCCAGAGGCTCCGACTTTTTGGGAGGAATGTAAAATACTTGGTGAGCCGATCCGTCACAGTAATAGACAAAGAGAGTTTCGCCTCGGACAGAGAAAGGGGGCTCGCTTAGGTTGAGCTTGTGGCAATCGCCTGCTGGAATATCGGCATTATCCCCTAGAAGAGTGTCGAGCTCTACCTGATTAGTGAGTAAACAATGGGTGAATTTCGGAAGCTGTTCTAAAAATTTTTCGATATCGGCGTTGCTCAGGTGTTGAAGGACGTGCTTGCAGAGGATTAGATCGGCAGGGGGAAGGTCGGTGTCGAGGAAATTCGCATGGATAAATTGAATATTTGGCGCTCCATATCGCTCTCGGTCTCGCTCAATCAAGGGTGCCACTACATCGTAGCCTGTGTAGTGAACGTTTGACCAATCGATATAGCGGGAAAATTCCCAGTCTCCACACCCGACGTCGATCACTGTTTTGATATTGTGTTCTCGGATAAATTCTTGGAGAAAGCCTCTGTAAACCAGGGTGTTTTTTGAGAGCGACCCTCCTCCAGAAAACCCAAGCCCCTCTTCGTTTGTGCCCCACACAGCCTCAGAATAAATGCGGGTAAAAATAGTCTCGTGCTCGGCGTAGCTTCCTTCGGAAAAAGCAAATAAAGGGAGAAAAAGGGAGATAAAAAACGGTTGTTTTTTACCTATTGTAGGAATGGCAAGCGGCATATACAACACCTTGCTTTTTGTATCCTTTGAGCGCTTTTTTATCAATGGTGGTACTATTTATCCAAGAAAGAGATCGGGTATGAGCCTGTTTTGTCCGTAGTAAAGCGAAGTTGAAATAGATCTCATATTCGGAAAAAGAGGATTGGTGCACATGGTTATGGTCGATGCAGCGGCAAATCGCTTTCCAGGGTTCTGTCTGATGGTAATGGGCGATCATCTGCATAAGATCGTTCAAAATCGGATATTGAAATAGCATGTGGTGGGCAACGCCTGAATCGCTGGCTTGCACCCGTTTTAAGCCGGGGAGGAGCCTCTCCATATGGGCGAAATAGGGTTGGTGATATTCGTGGGCTATCGTGAGATAGGGTTCTCCTTTTTTTGTCATAAATTCGACAGGGTTGAGGAAAACAACATCGGCATCGAGAACCAATACGTTGGCGGAGATCCCGGGGATAGTAAAGGGGGCGTAGAGTTTTAGCAGTTGTTGATAAATCCACCCAATTCGAGAGGATGGGTAGCTCAAAAATCTTGTCGCCTCTGTCTGATTATTGTGAAACAGCTCTAGAGCGACTGTCTCTTTAGAAAAGGGGTAGTTTTGCTCGTCAAACCACTCCGCGGAATGGGTGAATTTTTCTTTGGAGACCACAATAATGCGCCGGATATTTTTTCCGTGTTTTCGAATTCCGTAGATGCATAGTTCTAAAGTATCGAGATCTTTTCCGCAGCAAGGGATCACCACATCGATGGGCTCTGCAGTCAAAGGGTAGCAGGTCTCTGTCAGAGCAGACAGAGGGAGGACAAAGCAGATAGAGAGTACAATCCAATGGATAATGCGCATATAGGTGTTCCGATTATACCGATTTTTCCTTAATGAGTTAAATAAAAAACTTAGATATACCGTTCGTGATTCAGGCATCGGTTTTTGCGATGCGCGAAAATGGCCAGAAATCGGCGATCGAAAAGGGGGCTGTATTGGGCGTTTTTGCATAATTCATTGCACATATAAGTTGCTGACCATGAAAAAATTACAACCACAGAGAGCACAGAGCTCACAGAGGCGCGAAAACGCGCATTTTTATGCTTTTTCTCTGTGCGCTCTGAGTTCTCTGTGGTTGTAATTTTTTCATGGTCAGCAACTCAGGGAAATTGCACGATAAATTGCTTGAAAAGAAAAACAGGATCCGCTTCGCGGGAGGATCAGGCATGATATGCAGGATGCAGGGAGGCCCTGCAACCCAAAAATCATCCTACTTATCATGCCACTTGCGATCTTGCATATCCTGTCTTTCTCTATGGGCAAAGCGTGTCAAGAGATCCTTCGTGCAATCGCCCTGGGCTAACAAGCGATGTCCTCGCACTAAAACATTGATTGCGCCAACTCACGGCCCCCCGCATGGATCCTGCCACTAGCCATTCACGAGAGGTATAATTGCGCTTATTTATTCCTTACTGCGCCACCAGTGCACCTCTGAAGTACGTCAGTCCTAAAAATTAAAAAAAATTTTAGGACTGACGTAAAATCCACCAAATCAATTAAAACTATTTTTTTTAGATACAAAATGGAGTTTGCATGCTTGAACTTATAAAATCAGTAGCACTTATGACTGTAGCCAGCCTGCTGGCCGCGGTTTTTATGGGATTCTCGTTCCTAAAATTCTACGAAGAATTCCGCAAAGGGGTCGAACAAAAAAGTCGCGCTCGAATTTGGTCTGCCTTCTTCGGGGTATCTTTCGTAGTCATTTTATTCGCCACCGTAGCTTTGAGGTTTGGAAAATGAATCGATTCATCATTTCGAGCTTAATTGTTTCTTTTGGAATTGTGCAACCTTTGAAAGCCTCCGAAGTACTTCCTTCAATTACGGGATCCAAGTCAAACTCCTCTACATAAATTTTTTCTTAAATGTCCTCGCACTCTCAGCCGTTTAATCATCCCAATTTACCAAAAAAACTCTTATTTCGTTTTTAGTAGATAATTTTTTTTTAAACGTGCTACCATTCTCGTTCGTTTAACAAAGGAAACTCAAATGAGCGCAATCTCTTCCGTCCCAAATTGGACTCTTTCTGCAAAAATTCCCTCTATCACCGATAATCAAATAAGAGATCTTTCAGACAATGACCCCAATTCTGTAGAAACTTGGAACAGTCGGAGACTTTTGGCTCAATCAGACGCCGCTATTTTGGCTGAGCGAAATGTAACGCACCAACAGGTAGCCGAGAGGCTCCATGATCTCATCAATCGGGCCACGGCTATATACAACCGAAGACCCAAATTCAATGTAGGAGGAAGTTCTTTCGGGGAAGTCGTTGATCAATTTATTGTAAAGGGGATTGGAGAGTGCGCAAAAATGATGGACGATTGTGTGATTTGTCCTTTTGAGCTGGGAGGCCCTTCAGTGTACACGATTGAAAGTCGAGAGACGAATCAATCTGTAAAGGTTATGGAAACTACTTTGCACATGATTGAGGAGCATCATTATTTTGCGTTTGAAAATACAGAATGGAGAGTGGATCCAAAGCAGGTTTGCAATGTCTTAAGTTTGCAACTTTTTTAGAGGTTTACATGTCGGTATCTCCCCTAACTGCATCTCCCCTACTACCTGTCCCAGCGCTCGCGCCTCATCGTTATCTCAGCGATAAAATTAAGGCCGTTTTACGACGGGTGTTTGGATTTTTACTCCGTGTTTTACTCTTTCAAGTCGGCGAGAGAAATAGGAAAGGAGCCGGCTGCGTAATCCGCACTCATCACCACTTAACCTGTGACCCCAATCCCCCTTTGAATCTAGAGAGGCTTAAACAATCGCAGGCTTATTTTGAAGCCATTTGCGGCCAAGAGATCGCCCATACAGTTCAAGCGTCGGACGGACTGGCAGAGGTGCATTTGCTTCACTTACGCTCATCTGTTTTTTGGGCTAATGTAGAGAATATGGGAGGACGTCGCTGCGATTATGAGGTAAAAAATAGCGCTAACGAAACAGTATGCACAGAGGTTATCGCTTGTGGAGACAATGCAGAGCTCATCGTTTTGTTGAAGAAATTTTTCTTTGAAATCCAAATCAAAACGATTGAAGGGAAGGAGCTATCTGTTGCGCTTCTCCCGAAAAGGCCCCTTTTGCCTGCAGGGGAAACACTTGTGGTTGATGTTTGCCATTCTCCGGGACGGAGCATGCTTATGGAGCGGAGAATTGCAGGGCTTCACATCGCCTGGTGCGATGTCTGTTTATGGGATCCTAGGGGCACGATCGATAGTACAGGAACGCCGAGTGAAGGGGGCTATTATCTAGATGCTGAAGCTGTCTATCAACACCTCGCACAAAGTTATCGACCCGACCAAATCTACCTTCTCGGCTATTGTGGAGGGGCGGCTACCGCAGCCTACGTAAAAAAGCTTCACCATGCCGATGGGGTCCATTTTATCGCGCAAAACCCGTTCCACAATCTAAAAGCGGCGCTAGAGAAATTCCCGAAACCATTTAGTAGCCTGGGAATTATGTCGATCGATGCGATCAAATCGAAAGATGAAGCGACTCGCGCCTTGGTTGTAGAGGATGGGTTTGATATAGTTGAAAAATTTAAAGGCCTTACTGCTTCGAAGGGAAAGTTTGTGATTATCCACACAGATACCGACAAAATGATGCCTAAAGAAGCGGTTCCTGAAATCCTCAAAATCGCGAAAGCGACCGGCAGCTATGTGATCCCTATTTTACGGATTCACCCCGACCGAAAAGCCAATGGGCATATGCAGCCCCCAGTCGAGGACCCTAAGGTATGGGAACAGTACATTACTATTTTTATCGGTGAGCACGCCACAGGAGATCTTTGCCAAACAACAAACCTAGCTTCCGAGGAATTTTCTGAGTAACAGGGAGAAACGGCAAAATTTTCCCCTGAATGGGATGAATTTCTACGTCAAAGAAGAGATTTTCTAACGTTTCTTGAAGCTTAGAGGGGGAAAACATCCGCACGTGGGTGGGATCAGTTTCAAAATCGATTCCCCGAAGAAATTTCATCCGATTTCTCATCCGAAAGGCATTGGGAACTGAGCCTAGAAACTGCCCCCCTTTTTTCAAAGTCGCATAGACATTGGCCAAAAAGGGTTGAACAAAGAAAATATGTTCGACGATTTCACAAGCGACAATCACATCGAACGATTCGGGCTCAAAGGGCCATTCGGAATTGAGATCGAGCCAGCAGGTTTCAATTTCCAGATCTCTACGGACAAGCTCGAGAGCTTTCCGGTCAATATCAGCTCCCACAACCTCATTCCCCTCGAAAAAACTGCGGGTCAACATTCCGTCGCGGCAACCTAGATCGAGGACCCGTTTTCCCGTCCCAATCCAGTCGTGTAAAAAGGGGCCTCTTTCTCCGTGACAGAAGAGATAACCGTAGCGATTTCCCCGTTCATGATGAGTGCGATAGATCCCTTCAAGAGCCGTTTTTTGCATGAAAAAGACAATACACTTTTTTTTGATTTAAAGTCGATTTTCGGTTTCTTTTGAGCCTATTTGGGGATTTTTCCCTCTGGAAATCAATCGATCTTGTGGTTCGAAAATGTAACGCAAAGACGCCAAGCCGCGGAGACACAAAAATTCCAAAATTGAAAAGCAATTCTATTTCTTTGCGTCTTCGCGTTACATTTTCGTAAACACTAAAAATAGACAAAAAAAGAAGGCGCATCCTTTTCAGGGATGCGCCTTAAATGGGGAACCCTTAGCAGTTTTCTGCTGGGAGTGGAATCGATGTCAATTTACGGAATTCAGTGACAACCGATAAATGAACTCTTGGATTCGACTTCAAGAAATCGTTCAAGAAAGGTTCAGCCCATCCTCTCAGTTCCCCAAAGGTGGCCTGGCTACCCTCTTGACCCAAAGACTTCAACTTAACGGTGAGTTCTTTGAACAGGAGGACGCCATCTTGATAAGGTTCAATCTCATTTACATAAGTAGATGAGATATAACCTTGGAGCGTTTCGTTCGAAGCGAGGAACCGGGAATTTTCCCGAATTAGGCGATTGTTCTCCGCTTCTTTATCTTGTTTCGCTACTTCATATTTATTGCCATTAGCGCGGTACTCAGCAGCTAAGTTAGAGGCTTCGCCATTGCAGAGCTCTTCGACGCTTACATTTTTTACGTCGATGGGAGTGCCATTTGCATTTTTAAGGCCCCACTTCTTAACCAACCAGTTCCAATCTTCAGCTCTAGAAGCCGCTTCGGCGTTTTGGTAGTCGAGATTCACCATTTCAGAACGGCCAAACCAATAGTCCCGATTTTTTTTGTCGTAGATGATATCGGTGTTGTTTTGCTTAATCCGGTTCTGGTTCTTTTGGATTCCCGCCCTGTTCTTTTCAATCCGATCTTCCCAGAAGGTGATCTTTTTCTGGAGTTTCTGGATCTGATTGATCTCTTCTTGCGTTAAGAGGCCGAGATCTGCAAGCAGCTTATCTACCCCATTTGCGTCCCCAATCAATCGATCAGAATTTAAAGGGAGGAAAGCTTGTGGATCGACCATATAATGCTGAGGAACTTCCCCGGCGCTATACATCTGTTCATCTAACGTTTTGCTCAACTCTTGTAGGCTCTGTGTCTCATCCGCTGTTTTATCCTGAGCGGGGAGAACAGTCATCGAATCTTCTTCAGCATTGTAAGCTGAAAAATCTTGGGACTCTGACATAGGACTCCTCCTGTACAATGCTTAAATCTAACACTTATCTTGTAGCGCCTAATTTCGCGCCTCTAGGCTTATTGTATCAGAATTACAAATAATTACTAATTATTTCAAATTATAATTAACTAAGATCGGTAGTTAGAGTTATTTATGAATTAATTTACATTAAAAGAAAAAGCCGCGCAAATGGGGCGCGGCTTCATTTTTTTGGTATCGCAAGAGACTTTTACTCGACTTTGTAACTTTTTTAGCCCGATTGCCTTGGNNTTTATTTAACCAGGAAGGGTTTTTAGGCTCTGCGGAGCTTGCTATTCCTGTAGCCATAGCCAAAATAGATCGCAAGACCTATGGAGAGCCAACCCAGTGTTAGAGCCCAACTAGCTAAGGGGAAAAAGCACATCTGGGCAAAGCAGGTAACCATTCCTAGAAGAGGGATGTAGGGGACAAACGGAACTTTAAAGGTCCGTTGAAAATGGGGCTGGGTATAGCGCAGAATTAGGACGCCGAGGCAAACCATTCCAAAGATAAATAGAGTGGTCATCGAAACGAGCTGACCTAAGATGTTGACCGAGAACAGGCCCGAAACAACCATAGCGAACAGCGCCGTGAGGACAGAGGCAAATAAAGGGGTTCTCGTCGATCGATTAACGTGGCTAAAAGGGGCAGGGATCAGACCATCTTTGCTCATCGCAAAGAAGATCCGGGTCTGTCCGAGAAGCTGAACGAGTACCACCGAGGCTAACCCTGCCANNTTAATGATGAACTTAACCCAAAAGAACTTAGCGCCCATTGCTTGCAAAGCCACGGCCATCGGATCGGGAACGCCGAGAAACTTGTAATTGACTACCCCTGTCAAGACAAGAGCCGTAGCAATATAGGCTAGTGTACAGATAATGAGAGAGCCTAGAATTCCTTTCGGCAGATCTTTTTGGGGATTTACAGCATCTTGAGCGAGTGTGGACACGGTATCGAACCCTAAATAGGCAAAAAAGAGAAGTCCCGAGGCACGGATCGTTCCGCTCCAACCAAACTCGCCGAAAACACCGGTGTTTTCAGGAATAAAAGGGATCCAATTTTCCGATTTGATATAGGGAATGCCGAGAATAACAAAAAGGAGAACGGTCGCGAGCTTAATAACGACCATTGCGTGGTTAAATCGGGCAGCGGCCTTAATCCCAACGGAAATCAAAACCCCGACCAACAATACCAAGATCATCGCTGGCAAATTAATAATCGCCCCGCTCAAATGCCAACTGTCCCCAAAAGCAAAAGGGGCCTGGACAAAGCGATCGGACAGAGTGATCCCAAAATCTTTCATCAAACTGGAAAAATAGCTCGACCAACCGACAGCTACTGTGGAGGCAGAAACAAGGCATTGCGCCGTTACGCACCACCCCACAACCCACGCGGGAAATTCTCCCATCGCAACATAAGAATAGGAATAAGAGCCTCCTGAGACAGGGATCATAGAGGAGAGTTCAGCATAGCAAAGGCCCGCGAATATACAAACGATGGCCGCTAGGATAAAAGAGATGACGATAGAGGGGCCCGCATAAATAGCCGCGGCTTGACCGGTGATCACAAAAATCCCCGCGCCAATGATCGCGCCGATCCCAATGGAGATCAAATGGTATGCTTTTAAATGTCTTTTTAAGCCCTGGTGTTCTTCGAGACTATCATCGCCTGCGGCTCTCATGGGCTTTTTAATAAATAGACCTTTTCTCATTGCGACAACCTCAATTTTTAATACGGAACAATGTCATACCTTTTACTTACGATCAACTGCAAAACTAGCTTCCTCGTAACTATATACCGTTCGTGATTCAAGAATCGGTTTTTAAGGCGCGCCAAAACGGCCAATTATTGAGTCACGAGAGGTATACTACCATCGGCTTTTCATTAAAAAGATTTGATAGATCCTGAGATGGGGTCAACGCGAGAAAAAAAGAGAAAATAACAGGATATAAAGATGGACAGAATAAGAAAATATGAAAAAAACTATATCGCCGTCTTGCGGCGTAACATTTTTTCATCCTGTCCATCCTTATATCCTGTTATTTTTCTCACCATGCCTATCAAATCTTTTTAATAAAAAGCCCCTGAGGTATATAGTGATTCCACTTGAAAGGCACCCAATAGTTACGTTTCCCGTTTATTCAAGTATTGCCGAAGAACATAGGGAAGGATTCCCCCTTGCTCATAATACTCCACTTCCGCGGGGGTATCTATGCAAGAGCTCAGAGTCACTTGCCGCTTTTCTTCTCCTCGAGCAATCTCGAGCTGCACTTTTTGGCGCGGCGCTAATTTATCTAATCCAACAATCGAAAAGGTCTCGTTTCCTTGAATCTCCAGAGTTTCCCAACCCTCTCCTTCTTGAAATTGTAACGGGAGGACCCCCATTCCGATCAGATTGCTGCGATGGATCCGTTCAAAACTTTGCGCTACGACCACCCGTATCCCTAAAAGGGCCGTCCCCTTAGCTGCCCAGTCGCGAGAGCTTCCCATCCCATAATCTTTTCCCGCAAATACGATCAGAGGCGTCTTTCTCTTCTCATATTCCATACAGGCGTCGTAGATCGACATCACCTCTTCTTCGGGGAATAATTTTGTGTATCCTCCCTCTTTTCCATCGGCCAATTTATTGNNGGGCAGGGCGCTGGGAATGGAAGTTAGCGAAAAAGGGGGGGTTACGGATATAGGTACTATCGGGATTCCATTTGTATTGAGCTCCATGTCCGACAGCAATCTGTTCCCACACCGGATTGTCCTGCAAAATATGGGCGTACCTTTTCTTAAACATTTCTGGCTTAACGGCTTTTGCAATCTCCCCTTCGATCTCTTGTCGACTGGGCCAAATTTCATGTAAAAAGACGGGCTTTCCATCCCGCCCGATCCCGAGGGGTTCTTGCGCAAAATCGATATCGATCTGCCCCGCTAGAGCAAAAGCGACAACAAGAGGCGGCGACATTAAGAAATTGGCCTTCACCGAACCGTGAATCCTCGCTTCGAAATTCCGATTGCCGCTCAAAACGCTCGCCGCGATTAGATCGTGCTCCTTAATGGCCTCTTCGATTTTTGCATCGAGCGGTCCGCTATTGCCGATGCA
>PLXF01000184.1 GCA_003151315.1 Parachlamydiales bacterium | reverse complement strand
ACAATGCCTACATTGGGATCGATGGTGCAAAACGGGTAGTTTTCTGAGGGGATTTGCTTCCGCGTTAACGCGTTGAACAGGGTCGATTTACCCACATTGGGGAGCCCTACGATTCCGCATGAGACGTTTGTATTAGACATAAGATCCTAATCTGAGGTGTGGCCGAATATCGAATTCTGGATTTTTTAATAGTTCCTGAGGAATGCATTCCTCGAGGGTAAAGGCGCCTGAACGGAGCCGTATCAGAGAAGAGAGGTGCGCGCCGCAGCCGAGCAATTGTCCTATGTCAAAGGCAAGCGAGCGGATATAGGTCCCTTTACTGCAAGAGGCCTCAATTTCCAATTCGGGGTATTCATAACGGATAAGTTTTATCTGAATTTCCACAGGAACAGCGGCTCGCTCTACAACAATCCCTTTTCGCGCGAGATCGCACAGTTTTTTGCCCTGGATTTTTTTGGCGGAAAACATAGGGGGAACTTGTAAAATTTTCCCTTGAAAAGAGGCGATGGCTAGATGTACTTGATTGAGATCGGGCACGATTTCAGAGCGGTCGGTCACCTGTCCATCGATGTCGTAGCTATCGGTTGAGACCCCTAAATGCAGGGTGGCTCGATATTCTTTATCCGCAGAGAGAAACTCGTCGGATTTGCGGGTGAAATCGCGACCTACTAGCAGCACCATAACGCCCACAGCAAAGGGATCGAGTGTCCCCGCGTGACCAATTTTTTCAATTTTGGTCAGCTTGCGCAATTGATGGACGATCTGAAAAGAGGTTGAGCCCCGAGATTTATTAACGAGGAGAATTCCCTGATTATTCATTTTCGGCGTGGTTCTCAGGTCTAGTAGAGCGCTCCTGCTCGATTTTTCCTAAGATTTCCTGAATGCGGAGGTGCTCTTCCAGGGCCGTGTCGAGCTTGAACGTAAGGGCAGGAAAATAGCGCAGCTGCACCTTTTTGGAGGCGTTAACGGCGATAAATCCGGCCGCAGTTTGGAGAGCGGCCAAAACTTTTAATTTCTCAGCTTCCGTTGCGATCAGGCTAATGTATACCTTCGCATGGTGAAGATCGGCAGCTGTATCTACCTGAGTCACGGTTACGAAGGTATTTACGTGCGGGTTACGCACGTCTTTATGGATCACTTCAGAAATGACCTCTTTCAATAGGGAATTAATTCGTTCAAGCCGATTTTTTTTCATAGATCTTGTTCTAGGTAGGTGATTTCATAGGCTTGGAGGAGATCGCCTTCTTTCACGTCACTTTGCCCCTCGAGGAGAATACCGCACTCGAAGCCCTCTTTGACCTCTTTGACGTCCTCTTTGAGCCTTTTTAATGAGGCGATTTTTCCTTTCCAGATGACCTCTTTGTCCCGAATTTGCCGAATCAGGTTAGACCGTTTAATGGTCCCTTCGGAAATTTGGCAGCCGGCAATAACGCCTAGCTGTGAAGATTTGAAGGCGGCTTTTACAACTGCCACGCCCACGTCGGTCTCTTTCTCGATTTTATCGAGGAGATCGCGCATTCTCTTTTTAACTTCGTCGATCAAATGGTAAATCACATCGTGCATAAAGACGGCGACTTTTTTCTCTTTGATGAGATCGTCGGCATGACTTTCGATGGTGGTATGAAATCCCACAATGGTCGCTTTAGATGCAGCAGCAAGCTCAATATCCGATTCGGAGATCTGTCCTACACCTGCGTTGACCACTTCGAGTCGTACTTTGTTCGAGTGAATTTTCAGTAAAGAGGTTTTGAGCGCTTCTAAAGAGCCCTGAACGTCTGCACGGAGAACTACAGCGAAAATTTTCTTTTCTCCGCTTTCTCGCCGTTGCATCAGTTTTTCGAGGCCCCCTATTTTGGCTTGCGCCATTAAGTGTCTCTCGTGCCCCTCTGTTCGAGCGGAAGCGAGCTCGCGGGCCTCTTTTTCGTTTTTCACAACGATAAATTCTTCCCCTGCGAGGGCTAAATCTGATAGGCCGGTGATTTTAACAGGAGTAGAAGGCGGAGCTAATTCAATTTGGTGGCCGTAATCGTCCTGCATAGTTTTAATTCGGCCCGATTGTTGGCCAAATACGATCGCGTCCCCTTTGCGCAGCGTTCCGTTTTGAACGAGGACGGTGGCAACAGCTCCTAGTCCTTTGTGCATCTCCGATTCTAAAACTGTACCGCGAGCTCTTGCTAGAGGGTTTGCTCGCAATTCGAGGATCTCTGCTTGTAAAGCGATCATCTCTAATAGTTCAGGGATACCTGTTCCTTGAGAGGCTGAGCAGTTTACCGTAATGATTGTTCCTCCCCAGCTTTCTGGAAGAAGGTCTCGATCGGCCAATTCACGATAGACTTTTTGCGCATCAAAGTTAGGCTTATCACATTTATTCAGGGCCACTAAAATAGGCACTTTAGCTTCACGCGCTTGGCGAATCGCCTCATCGGTTTGGGCTCTAATCCCTTCATCACCGGCAATAACGAGCACGACAATGTCGGTTACGTTAGCGCCGCGAGAACGCATTTCTGTAAAGGCTTCGTGACCTGGGGTATCCAAAATAGTGACCGCCCCGGCGGCTGTATTCACCTTAAAGGCGCCAATGTGCTGGGTAATAGCTCCCGCTTCTTGAGAAGCGCGGTTGGATTTGCGGATTGTATCGATCAAACTCGTTTTGCCGTGATCGACGTGACCCATAAATGCGACAACAGGGGCTCTTAGCGTCACTTGCTCCGAATCCTCGGAATCGATTTCTTGGCGGATCGTTTTATCTGTGATTCGGATCCGCTCCTGCTCTGAGGAGTCGATTGTGATTGCGCAATCGAAATCGTGTCCGAGCAATTGAACTACAGTCTCATCATCGAGATAGTCATTCAAAGTCGCCGCAACCCCTTGCATAAATAATTTAGCGATCAATTGAGAGGCTTTTAATTTCATCTCTTGGGCGAGATCTTTAATCGTGATAGGCAGACGGACCTTGAGTTCCTTAGGTCGGATTATCACTTCCTCTTGATAGCTTTTTCGAGGCTTGAATGCACGCCTTTTGCGCCAAGCTTCATCGTCGCCAGCTCGCAGCCCTTGCCGATCTCTCGCATCAAAGGAGCGGAACTCTTTCGGTTTTTTGGCTTTAAGATCTTTCGGAGGAAGGGCTTTACGGGGAGCGAGCTCACCGATTTGCTTTAACTCAGGAATCTCATCTCGAGTAGTCTTCACTTCGGAAGAAGGCGCAGCCTCTGCTTTGGGAGAGGAAGAGGGTTCGGTTTTAGCTGGTTGTTCTTCAGAAAGGGACTCTTGTTGAAGAGTTTCGGACTCTACAACAGGGGATAAGGATCCCTCTTTAAGCACCTCTTCTTGCGTTGAAGCGGCCTCGACTAAACGGGTTTTACGCTTTTTTGCCGCATCGGGGAGGGCGGCTTGCGCCTCTTTTTCTCGAGCCGACAGCGGTTTTTCAGCCTGCTTTATTACTGAACTAATCCCAGTCTCTTCTTTTAAACGGGAAGCAGGCCGTTTTTGCGCCTCTTCAGCAATAGGAGATTTCTCCTCTGGCTTAGGACTTGCAACCACATCGGATGAAGCAGGCTTTTTGGCCTTAAGAGCTTCAGCGAGCTGCGTATTTTTTATGTTTAGCTTGAGGAGATTTTTACCCAAGAGTTAACCCTTTTTTTTGCGTGTTTGCTCTAACACCTTGTCCGCGAGGTCATAATAATTGACCCCAGGTACTTTTGTAGGAATGTCGGAGGGTATTGCCTGCATAAATTTGCGAAGCGTATTGTAACCGGCAGAGGCCAAGCTATCGAGAATTAAGCCACTGACGCCTTCAATCTTGATTTTATCATCATAAGAAGGATCTTCAGAATCGGCTAATTCGGCCATCTGAATAGTGAGAATTTTTTGGTATTCGCTCAACTTCTGCACTTCGATATCCCGCTCTAGAATCTGCCCAATCAAGCGGGCATTCATCCCCCTTTTTCCAATGACAGTGGGGTAGTCTTCGTCCATAACGACGAGGCACACCCTTGTATCGAATGATTTGAGCTTACGGATTTCAGCTGGTGCCATCAAATTCTGCAAGAGTTGAATCGGATCGTCAGAGTAGGGGACAACGTCGATTTTTTCGTTATTCAATTCCCTGATGATATTTTTAATGCGAGTTCCTCTAACACCGACGCAAGTGCCGACTGGATCCACTTTAGGATCGTAAGAGCGGACGGCCAATTTTGTTCGGTAGCCAGGATCTCTAGCGATTTTTTCGATCACAACTGTTTTGTCGTGGAGCTCGGGAACTTCTTGAATGAAGAGGGCCGATACGAATTGCGGGTGGCTTCTTGTCAAAATGACCTCAGCGCCTCCATTGTCGTTATCGCGAACTTCTAAAAGGAGAGCTTGAACTTTATCGCCTACATTATAGCGCTCGAGCTTCGGGTAGTTCCTTTCGGGCATGACTGCCTCAACTTTCCCTAAATCGACCACTACAGTCCGTCCGCGGATAAAACGCTTAACTGTTCCGGAGATGATTTCGCCTGCGCGGTGGCGGTATTCTTCATAAATAACATCTCGCTCTGCGCTTTTAAGTTTTTGCGAGATAATTTGGCGGGCTGCTTGAGCAGCAATCCGACCGAAGTCTTGGGGGGTAATCGAAATCTCTAAAAGTTGGCCTACATGACACTCGGGTTCGAGAATTCGGGCGTCTTCCAGTGAGATTTCCTCTGCTGGATCTTCCACTTTTTCGACGATTTTCTTTTGTGTGTAGACGTCAATTTCGCCTGATTTCGGATTGATCTCGACGCTGACCTTATCACCGAGCCCTTTCACGCTTTTGCGAGCGGCTGCACGCAGAGAATCAGAAATAGCGCTTATGACGATATCTCGTTTGATCCCTTTTTCGCGCTCTAAATATTCAAAGATAGCAATGAGGTCTTTGTTCATCCGTAATTTCCTAGCTTATATTCAGTTTTATCCCCGGAACGAATAGGCTCCGGGGTGGGTAGGTAGAGGTTTATCTTATTCTTCGTCCTCGAAGTCTTCATCTTTGTCTTTCGAAGATTTCTTTTTGCCTTTCTTTCTCTTCGTGCTGACAACGATATCATCGCGGTTTTGTTGATTTTTTTCGATGAGATATTCCTTAATGGAAAGAGCCACTTTTTTGTGCTCTGGATCGAGTTTAATCACTTTAGCCGTTACTTCGGACCCTTTTTGAACCACATCTTCCACTTTAGCGAAAGGTTGGTCAGAAAGCTCTGTTACGTGAATCAATGCTTCAATGCCGTTATCCAATTGGACGAAAGCGCCGAAAGCGGTTGTCTTTGTAACAACGCCATGGACCAATGTGCCTACAGGGAGAGTTCTTTCAATCGATTCCCACGGATTATTGCTCAATTGCTTGACGCCCAATGTGATCTTTTTGCTTTCTCTGTCGACGGAAAGGATTACAGCTTCTACTTTGTCCCCTTTCTTAAGGACTTCTGAAGGGTGGGAAACTTTTTTAATCCAGCTCAAATCGGAGATATGGATAAGTCCGTCAACGCCAGGCTCGAGTTCAACGAAAGCGCCGTAGTTAGTTAGATTACGGATCTCTGTGACCACGTTGCTTCCAACCGGGTATTTGCGCTCTACGTCTTCCCAAGGATTGCGTTCTGTTTGCTTAATCCCTAAAGAGATTTTCCCTTCATCTTTTTGGACTGAGAGGACGATCGCTTCCACTTCATCGCCGACATGGACCATCTCGCTTGGCTCTGTAATATTTTTCGTCCAGGACATTTCCGAGACGTGGATTAACCCTTCAATGCCGGGTTCCACTTCGATAAATGCGCCGTAAGAGACGAGGTTTACAATTTTCCCTTTAACGCGAGTTCCTGCGGGATATCTCTTCTCGATCTCTTCCCAAGGATTTTCTTCTTTTTGTTTCAAGCCGAGAGCAACGCGTCCTTTATCACGATCGACATGGAGAATCACCACTTCGAGCTCTTGACCCATGTGGATCATCTCGGAGGGGTGTTTAATTCGTTTCCAAGTCATGTCAGTGATGTGGAGAAGGCCGTCAATTCCATCGAGGTCTAGAAATACGCCGAAATCGGTGATGTTTTTCACAATGCCGATTCGTAGAGCCCCTTCGCGGATATTTTCGAGGAGTTCAGCTTTGCGAGAAACGCGCTCTTCTTCGAGTAATTCGCGGCGGGAAACGACAATATTTTTTCGCTCAATGTTGATTTTAAGGATTTTAAAGTCGTAGGTCTTGCCGACAAAATCGTCGAGATTTTTGATTCTCTTATTGTCAATTTGCGAGCCGGGGAGGAACGCTTCCATGCCGATATCGACCATGAGGCCCCCTTTGACTTTGCGCATGACGCGCCCTTTAACGATAGAACCTTCGCGGCAATTGTTGACGATATATTCCCACTGGCGGAATTTGCGCGCTTTTTCTTTCGATAAGACGATCTGGCCGTCTTCGCCTTCGGCTTGGTCGAGGTAAACCTCTGTCATGCCGCCAAAAATGAGCTCTTCTGGCTCTGTGAATTCTGCGGTAGGAACAAGACCTTCTGATTTCAGACCTACATCCACTACGACATAGTCTTTTGTGATTTCAACAATACGGCCCGAAAGTATTTGCCCTGCGTTCAATAAGGTGAGCGAGCCTTCCGTTCCTTTTTTTTCTTTTCCATATAATAGATCACGGAATTGACGCGCTTCGTGCTCTTGGAAATCGACATCGTCGAGAATGTTGCTGCTATTCCAGTCGTGTGAGGGGGATTTTGATGACATGTTAAGGGTTTCTCCTGTTTATAATAGCGGGCTGTTATGAAATTTTTTCAGACAGTCCTTTTGTGTTAAAGGAAAAAGATTAACAAGATTCTCCAATAAATGCAAGAGCCTCTCCTGCGGACCCTATCCACCTGATCCTGAATATTTTTTATTGCAGTTTTATTTTTATTTTCACTTATTCAACTTAGATCAATGTTTTTTTGTTTTCTACTAACTTTTCCCTATCTCTTAAACTTTTTTTTCAAATTTTTTTATATTCATAAACTCATAGACACCTGATTTTTTAACCCCCATGTATTCAGGCGGATATGATCTAGTGTATAGTCAATTAAATTTCGATTTTTTATAAATATTGAGTATTTTTATAAAGTTAAACAAAATTTTAACTTTATTTTTTTAAACCTAATTCGCTAGAGTGAAAATTTCTGGCGTTCAGAAAAAATTCTTTGCATCTGAGGTGAAAAATTGATAGAATACTCGAACCTCAAAAGAGACGGAGATTTTTATGAGAGTCATGAAGTTCGGGGGCGCGAGTGTCGCGTCGACCCAGAGTTTCGCTAGGATTGCCGATTTGATCCTAAGCGGTCAAGGCGAACAGACTATAGTAGTGGTTAGTGCAATGGGCAACACAACAGATCAGCTTCTGAAATTAGCCAGGGAGGTCCATCCCCACCCACCCAGACGGGAATTGGATATGCTGATTTCTACCGGAGAGAGGATTAGTGTGGCTCTTTTGGCCATGGCTTTAGCCTTAAAAGGGAAAGAGGCGATCAGTTTTACGGGAAGCCAATCGGGGATTATCACCTGTTCTAACCACACAGATGCAAAAATTGTCGATGTAAAGCCCCATCGTCTGCGCGCAGCTCTACAGCGGGGACAGGTGGCGATTGTGGCTGGATTTCAAGGAGTTAGCGTAGATGGGGAAATCACCACATTAGGTCGTGGGGGCTCCGATACCACAGCTGTTGCTCTGGCGGCTGCTCTAGGCGCTGGGGAAGTGGAATTTTATAAGGATGTTCTTGGGATTTTTACCGCCGATCCCAAGAAAGATCCAAAGGCTTTGCTGCAAGAGGAATTAACCCATCGAGAGGCTTTAGAGCTGGCTCATGGGGGAGCTAAAGTTTTGCATGCGCGGAGCATCGAGCTGGCTGAAAAAAATGGGATACGCCTTCGGGTTCTCCCTTTTCAACCGAGTATTCCGGGAGCTTTAGGGGGAACTTTAGTTGGGAAAGGGGCTGTTCGAAGTGAAAAAATTATTTATGAGAGGGGAGTGTAATGTACGAAGATTCGATTGTTCATTCAGAGCAGCAATTGGAATTTGAATTTGAGTTTAACTGCCCCTTTATAGAGGCGGAATATTACCGAGATGGGGCCCAAGACCTCATTCACAGACTGGTGCCTGCCGATTTACTCGAATCTTCTCCTCACCTCCTTCCTATGCAGCGGGCCCAGTTTGCCGATCTGTTGCCGCAGGTATGCAGTTCAGATTTATCGCGAGCTCCTTGTTCCCTCTCTATCCTCCTTCTTTGCAAGTTTCGCCAAAACGCCTGTAATTTTTTCTACGATATGGTCAGCCGCTGGCTCCTGCCGACAAGAAGGGTCAATGTGGAGCTTTTTTTTGCCTCTGATGTCCGATTGCCCCATCTGTGCGACGATTTGCTTAGCGTTGCAGAAATTGTGGTTCATATTAAAAGTTCGCAAGAGCTTGAAGAGGTACGTAGAAATCTCAAATCGATCCAAACGGAAATTCGTTTAGGGGTAGTATCGAACTATCACGCTCGGCGCATACTGGAATTCAAAGGTCTTTCTACCGATGGGAAAACGGCGATGATTCAAGATAAAATCGGCTCGCTGATTCAAAGCCATTCGAAAGATTTCGACAGGGGTATTTTTTCCCAAATGCAACATTTCCTTGTCACCTGCCGCGAGGATTTTAAAAAGGTGCGCGATTATCACCATATAAGCCGAATCATTTCGAATATTCACTCTGTGCAAAAATGGTTAAAACAAAACATAGAGGCGTTGCCCAACAAGCGCCATGTGATGCTCAAATTTTTCAAAACGAGACTGACAGAATCTCCGCAAAAAGAAAAACCTGTTTTAGGTGTATTAGTGGGGCTGAATTTCCTGCGAGAGCATGAAATTTTTGATAAGTCCCATTTAATAGATGCGATCCGTAGGCATATCCCCCAGATAAAACCGGTAGAGGGCTCTTTAATTGTGGATCGAGAAGAGGGGAGCTCGTTGATGACTCTCTATGTAGAAGTGGAAAAAAATCAGGGAGTGGATTTTGCGCTCGATGAGGTGCAGCGCTTGCGCTCTACATTACCCGATCAGTTACAGACGCACATTGAGCAGTTGACCCATCCGATTTTTATGCCTCGCAACGAAGAAGAGGTTCTTCGCAACATCATGTCTTTATCTCGGCAAATCCGATATGTAAGCGACACCCCGCAGGTGATTATCTCTTTTGACGAGCAAAAGGGGAGTGACCTATGTTTCACCATCATCGCCCTTAGGATCCATGCTGAAGGGGCCCCTTCTCTTCAAGAGATGTTCGTTCAAGCTAAAACGGATCTGGCTTTTATTCCCGATCGGGTGCGTCGCTTAGGCTCTGTTCGTCGCAAATATGCGAAAGAGGCCACTGTATTTCGGACGTTAGTAGCAAACCACCTGTTTTTGCGTCCTGATCATTCGGTCGATTTGTATAAGGCGCGTCAATACGTGTTGGGAGAATTGACACAGATAATAGGAGAAGTGCGGGATTTCAACGGAGGGATGATTTTAAAGCAGAACGAACTCTTAGACCATCTCAAATTGTCTTTGGGGAAAACGGCCGAGCACCATAATTTACTTTTGGAACAGTTTTTCTATTCGTTAATGCCAATGGAAATGAGGAGCGTGTTAGAAACAGATCCCCTCAAACAGCTATTTCTTATGTTAATTCAGGCCTCGAAACCCGATTTAAAGCAGCGTAGAAAGGTGGGCGATTGGCTATTTAAGCAAGACAACCGACGCCTCTTTGCTGTGATTCCCGACTTCGATTCTACAAAAAAAGGGGCCTTGGCTTCCAAAATGGAGGAGCTGCAGATTCCGAATCATAAATTAGTTTCTTTCCATCTCACTCTGCAGGACATCCCCTTTGGGGGTTACCTCCTGTTTAGCGAAGACAAAGCTCTTAAGGACAAGTTCCTGCGCGTATTAGAAAGTGTTCTCTAGGACACTGTAGCAAGTTCTTGTGCCAAACCTCCCTTGTGAGGTATAAAGATCTCTTTTTGCAAAAGGGGCTATGGACCATTCTTACATCAAAGTATATCCTTCTATTTTATCAGGCGATTTTGGGCGTTTGGCTGAAGAGGCAAAACGGATTGAACAGGCGGGAGCCGATGGGATCCATATTGATATTATGGATGGCCACTTTGTCCCGAATTTGACCCTTGGACCGAAAGCGGTAGCCGCTATTAAGCGTTCCACTTCCCTATTTCTAGATGTCCATGTGATGATCTACAATCCATATGATTATGTAGAGGCGTTTGCGCAAGCGGGAGCCGATCGGATTACGTTCCACTTTGAAGCGACAGAAGATGTGGAAGAGACGCTCCGGTTTATTCGGAAATGCAATATTGAAGCTGGTCTCGCTTTTCGTCCCGAGACCTCATTTTCTATGATCCCTAAATACTTAGATAAGTGTGATCTGATTTTAATCATGACCGTTAGCCCTGGCTTTGGCGGACAGAGTTTTATGCCCGAGATGTTGGAAAAAGTGAAAATGACGCGCGAATATTGTGATCGATATCGGATCAGGCAAGGGGGAATCGTTGCCAAAGAGAGCTTACCTGCCGATTCTTTCCCCCCTTTTAATATACAAGTAGACGGAGGAATAAATCGGGAAACAGCGAAAGCTTGTGTGCAAATGGGCGCTAATGTTTTAGTGAGTGGCGACTACCTCTTTAAGCAACCCGATTTCGGTAAGGGGATCCAACTTTTGCGGAACTCTTCATGAACGCTAATGCATTTCCTCGAGCTCTCCATAAAAAAATTGTAGTAGTAGGTGGCGGAACCGGAAATTTCGTCGTTTTACGGGGCCTTAAATATTACCCCCTCGACTTGACTGCGATTGTCTCGATGGCCGACGATGGGGGAAGCACCGGTATTTTACGCGATGAATTGGGTGTTTTGCCCCCGGGAGATGTCCGTCAATGCTTGGTCGCGCTCTCCAATTCGAGCCGTCTGATGCGCAGCTTAATGAACTACCGCTTTGAAAACGGGGGGTTGGGAGGGCATAGCTTTGGAAATCTCCTCCTCTCGGCCTTAGAAAAAGTGACAGGAAGTTTTGAGAAAGCGGTCGAAGAGGCGGGGAAAATCCTTTATATTAAAGGGAAGGTCATTCCTGTTACGACGCACCCAGTTCGGTTAAAAATGGTGTTGCAGAACAAGAAAATCTTGGAAGGGGAGAAGGAGATCTATCTTTCCCAGGAGATCGATCAAGGGTATCACTCCATCTATTTAGATCCTTTTCCTAAAGTAAATCCGAGAGTCGTTGATGAGTTGAAAACCGCCGACCTTTTGGTGATAGGTCCTGGTGGTTTTTACACCTCTCTTATCCCAAATCTATTGGTTGATGGGGTTTGCGAAGCGATCCGAGAGTGCCCAGCGAAAAAAGTCTTTGTCGTCAATTTGATGAATCGCAAAGGGCAGACGACGGGTTACAAAACGAGCCACTATTTAAACGAACTCACCCGATTTATCGGTAAAGATGTATTTGACTACATCCTGATTAATTCCCAGAAACCCCCAAAAGAGCTAATCGATGTGTATGCGACGGAAGGGGAGCTTGTGGAAAATGACCTCCATGAAGAAAGGGTAATTAACGTCGATCTGTTAGGTCGCTTGGCCGATTTGCCAACAAAAGATTTGATTAAGCGGACATTGATTAGGCACGATTCTAAAAAATTGGCCCAGGAGCTAGTAAAAATTGTTGATCATCTTTGATCTCGACGACACTCTAATCGACACCTCGGGCGCTGTGACCCCGTATAAAATGAAGCGTTGTCTGGAGATCTTATGTGACTTAGGGTTAAAGATTTCTGATTTTTCCAAAGGGTATGCGGAGCTACTCGAGATCAACCGGTTGTCGCTGCGCTCTAAAGACGCCCTGCATTCCTTTATTTTACGGCAAGGGGGAGACCCTTCCTGGGTAGAGAAGGTGATCCCTGAGCTGAGTTCTCCTTTACCCTCCGACTTTCCCATTCCCACGACCCCCAGTGCTAAAGATATTTTGGAAGAATGCGCGGTAAAACACCGAATTGCCCTTGTAACGGGGGGACACCCCCCTTTTCAAATGGAAAAGTTGAAAAAAGCTGGTATTGAACCTTCTATTTTTAGTAAGATATCAATCCCAGAAGATTCTATTAAAAGGCCCTATTATGAGGCTTTGTGTAAAGAATTTTCTAAATCTCCCGACGATGTGATCGTTTGTGGAGATCGGATCCTCATGGATCTTATTCCCGCCCGTGAACTGGGTTTAACCACGGTTCATATGCGATGGGGGCGTGGACTTGTAAATCAGACGGAGGAATGGATCGACTATTCGATTTCCGACCTCCGGCAATTAAGGAAGATCGTACGATGACAACTTCGAATCAGATCACTCCTGGAATGACTCTCAATATTGATGGGAATATTTTCCGCGTCGAATCGAGTGTAAAGGTGACCGTCGCGAAGGGTACCCCTTTCGTCAAGACTAAATTGCGCAATCTCATCACCGATGAGGTGATTGAAAAGAATTTTAAATTGGATCAGACGGTGCAAGAGGTTTCTCTTGTGGAACGGCTGCTCGAATTTTTATATCCCGAAGGGAAAGAATACCTATTTCTCGATATTGGGAATTTGGAGCAAGTCCTGGTCCCGGGCTCTATCCTCGGCGATAAAGTCCATTATTTACGGGAAGGGATTCAACTCAAAGCGATGTTTTATGGCGATACGATTTTCGCTGTAGAATTGCCCCAATTTCTCGAAATCATGGTTGTTAAGACCGAAGGGGGGGAGGACGAGACATCCGCATCTGGCGCTACTAAGCGGGCTGTACTTGAAACGGGCGCTAAGCTTGCCGTTCCCCTATTTATCGAAAGCGGCGACGTAATTAAGGTCGACACGCATGCAAATGAATATATACAGAGGGTGTAAATAACAGTGGATCTCGAAACAATCAAGGAACTGATGGCCCATCTTGAGGGGAGCAAGCTCAAGAAGTTGGTGTATAAACAGGGAGATTTCGAGTTGCATCTCGAAAAAGAGTCGGAGCCTTCTTTCGCTCCTTCCCACTCTGTTCAGTATTCCCACCCCCACGTTCACCATTTTGAACCCTCTAAAGAGCTGCCTCCTGTTTCCGAAGCGGAACGCGCACCTGAAGCTTCGGGCAAATTTGTCACATCACCGATGGTGGGGACTTTCTATAACTCTCCCGGTCCTGGCCAAGGCCTCTTTGTGAAAGTGGGTGATCAGGTTACGGAAAGCACGGTCGTCTGCATTATCGAAGCGATGAAGGTGATGAATGAGGTGAAGGCGGGCTTTAGTGGAACCATCGCTGAGCTTCTCACCGACACAGCTCAACCTGTTGAATTTGGGACCCGACTTTTTCGGATTACGTAACTATGCAAAAAGTACTTATAGCTAACCGAGGCGAAATCGCCGTCCGCATTATCCGAGCCTGTCATGACTTAGGTCTGCAAACGGTAGCTGTCTATTCGGAAGCCGATGCGGAGGCTATGCATGTTCACCACGCCGATGAGGCCATCTGTATCGGTGAAGCTCCCTCGGCTAAGTCCTACCTGAAAATCCCCAATATTATCGCTGCTTGTGAAATCACGAGCGCCGATGCGGTCCATCCCGGCTACGGCTTTTTGAGTGAAAATAGCAATTTCGCCTCCATTTGTGAAAGTTCAGGCCTTACGTTTATTGGCCCCTCCTCAAAAACGATTGCTCTTTTAGGCGATAAAGCGATGGCCAAAGCGACGGCAAAAAGTGTCAAATGCCCTGTGATTCCTGGCTCCGAAGGTATCGTTCGCGACCTAGAATCGGCTCTTAAAGAGGCGCAAAAATTTGGATACCCTATTTTTATTAAAGCGGTAGCAGGCGGCGGCGGCAAAGGGATTCGGATTGCCTATTCAGATGAGGATTTCGCACAAAAATTTATCCAAGCTCGAACAGAAGCCGAAGTGAGCTTTAATAATCCCGATGTCTATTTAGAAAAAATGATTGTCAATCCCCGCCACGTAGAAGTGCAAGTAATGGGAGATAAACATGGCAATTATGTCTATTTAGGGGAGCGGGATTGCACGATCCAGCGTCGCCGCCAAAAGCTGATTGAAGAGGCTCCGAGTCCCCTCGTTAACGAGTCGCTCCGGAAAAAAATGGGACAGTGTGCGGTAGAAATCGTAAAAGCGGCCAAGTACCATTCGGTGGGAACTGTTGAGTTTCTTTTAGATGAAAAGGGGCACTTCTATTTCATGGAGGTGAACACCCGCATCCAAGTGGAACATACGGTGACTGAAGAGCTCACAGGCGTCGATCTTGTCCAGCAGCAAATCCGCATTGCCCAAGGAGAGAAATTGACTCTGCGCCAAAAAGACGTCCAACTCAATGGTCATATTTTTGAGCTTCGGATTAATGCGGAAAATCCCGCTCAAGGGTTTGCTCCATCTCCAGGACAACTAGAGCATTATATTCCCCCGGGTGGCCCTCACGTGCGCGTAGATAGTGCTTGCTATGGCGGGTATCGTATCCCTCCGAATTACGACTCGATGATTGCTAAGCTCATTGTCAAAGGGCGTAATCGAGAAGAGGCCATTGCTCATGCGAAGCGAGCCCTTAAAGAATTCCATATCGCTGGGGTCCATACGACGATCCCTTTCCACCAATATATGTTGGAAGATAAGCGGTTTTTGTCACACGAATACACCATCGGTTATATCGACCAATTGATTGCTGAAGGGTGCAATTTCACTAGGTGAGTATGAAAGGGATCATCTTAGCTGGTGGCAGCGGGACGAGGCTTCATCCAGCGACGATCGCTTTGTGTAAGCAGCTCCTCCCTGTCTATGACAAGCCAATGATCTATTATCCCTTATCGGTTCTTCTCTTAGCTGGAATCCGTGAAATTCTTATTATTTCCACACCTGATGATACCCCTCGATTCCAAAAGCTGTTAGGCGATGGTTCCGATCTTGGAGTCCATCTTGAATATGTCGTTCAACCCGAGCCTAAAGGGCTAGCACAAGCCTTTATTTACGGCGCTTCCTTCATCAAAAACGAGCCTGTAGCTCTCATTTTGGGAGACAATATTTTTTACGGCCACGATCTTCCCGTATTATTACGAGAAGGGACGGCTCTTCAAACGGGAGGGCTCGTTTTCGGCTATCACGTAAAAGATCCTCAGCGTTATGGGGTCATTGCGTTTGATCAAGATATGAAGGCTATTGGAATTGAAGAAAAACCAACCCATCCCAAATCCTCTTATGCTGTTCCCGGCCTCTATTTTTACGGTCCTGAGGTTGTCGAGATTGCGAAGTCGTTACAACCTTCGCCCCGTGGCGAGTTAGAAATAACCGATGTCAACAGGGTGTATTTGGCTAGAAATCAATTATCGGTCCGCATTATGGGGCGTGGATATGCCTGGCTTGATACAGGGACTTTTGACGCCTTTCACAAGGCTTCTGCCTTCGTTCAAGCGATCCAAGAGCGGCAGGGGATTAAGATCTCTTGCATAGAAGAGATCGCCTACCGGATGGGTTATATCGATAAAGACCAACTCATGAAGCTCGCCGATCGGTACGCAAAAAACGACTACGGCGACTATTTAAGAGCTTTGTAGTGCTCATAATTAACGTGACGGAAAGCAGCTAGCCACACCCGAATAAATAGGTTTGAAAATCCAAGTATGTCGTAAATAAAAAGCGCCTGATTGTTCTCGACCCCGCCAGTCTTTAAAGGTTTGTTTAGCTACGTCTTTTAGGTAGTTTATTCCTGGATTTACTGCGTCATGGTAGTTATTTCCCAGAACAATAACATCGTGAGAGACAACTAATAAGGCGGCTGTGCTGAGGAGTAATCCTAATGCCAAGAAAGGGCTTCCCGCAACAACTCCCAACCCTGCAAGAAAAGTGGCAGTGGTAACAGTCAATAAAAATAGCCCTGTTATACGCAGTGCGATAGAAACGATTCGATTCTGATTATGGGCATTTTTTTTCTCATAGCAGGCCGTCCAATCTTCTTTAATTTCTCTAAAAAAACTGTTCACTTCAGTCATATTCACCCCAGATTTTAAAAGAAAAATTTTACTTTTTTTAAAGATTTTAAGCAAGTGAAGACTTTGGAGGGAAGCGTGGTGCACAAAAATCGGCAAACTTGTAAAATGATTCCTTTTTGGAAAGGTGTCCGAGCGGCTTAAGGAGAACGCCTCGAAAGCGTTTGTGCGTGAAAGCGTACCGTGGGTT
>PLXF01000031.1 GCA_003151315.1 Parachlamydiales bacterium | reverse complement strand
AAAAAATGTTGCTTGGGGATCTCTTCGGGATTGCTGAACTGTTTGAAAAATTGGAAATAGGAGTTGGAGGCTTCGGGAACTTCGAATAAGCAAAAATCGGTGGAGAGGAAAGTTTGTCCCCATTGCAATAAAATCACTTTGCAACTAGCGCTCCAGGAAAAACTGTGGCTGCTTTTAAAATCGAAGTAGAGGGCCATGGGGTTGTTGTCTAACGGCTGATCGCCCGTTTTTATCCGCTCTTTTGTCCCTCCGAGTGTCCCCATAAATTCGATCCTTTCGAGGAGAATAAGGGAAAAACTACCCAGTTGGGAGTGTAGGCCGAATTCTTTAAAGGTGTCGTTGGGATCAAAATCGAGGTTCGTTTGGGTCGCGACGTTNNTCTGTCGCGACGTATCGTTTGTTAGAGGTGTAATCGGCGATGTATCCGGTGGTGATCTTAAACCAAGGATTCTGATTGGTGAAAAACCCCGCTTTCATGATGCCGGGTGAGCCGGGATTGCCGGTGAAAAAGGAGTGGATGGGGAAAAAGGGGAAAAGCAGAGTGATAAAAAAGAGGAATTTTTTTTTCACTTTTGTACTTTGTTTTTGTAATGGCCAGCCCATGTAAGAGAGTATACTCCAACGGGGGATTTCTGTTATAATGTTGAGAATGGTTCAAAAAATCTCCCTACTACCAGAACTTGTCATCAACCAGATCGCGGCGGGCGAGGTGCTGGAACACCCTGCTTCGGCTGTAAAAGAGCTAATCGAAAATGCGCTTGACGCAGGGGCTACCCGAATTGCCATCGACATAATTGGGGGCGGCCAACAGCTGATCCGGATCGAGGATAACGGCTGCGGAATGAGCGCTAGCGATGCGATGGTTTGCTTGCAAAGGCATGCGACGTCGAAAATTCGGGAAACGGATGATCTTCTTCGATTGGTTACCTTGGGATTTCGGGGCGAGGCGTTAGCGGCGATCGGTTCGGTTTCTCGATTGGAGATGCAAACCGCGGATGGGGCGGAGTCGACCCGTGTTGTGGCGGATGGAGGGAAAATTCTCACCGTTGAGCCGTGTGCGCGCAATCAGGGGACAACTATCGACATCCGTTCCTTGTTTTACAATGTCCCTGCTCGACTGAAATTCCAAAAATCGCCTCGAGCTAGCAGCTCGCAGATCCTCAAAATGGTGCAGACGATTGCTCTCGGGTATACAGAGGTCTCTTTCACTTTGCGTTCCGATAATCAGGTTGTTTTTCAACGGGAAGGGGAGAGTGAGTGGCAGTCGCGGGCGCGAGAGATTTTGGGCCCTTTAAGCCATTTGGTGGAGGCTAAAATCGATACCTATCGGGTTGAGGGGCTGATCGGCTCGCCCGAAGAGGCTCGGGGGAACCGGAGCTGCCAATATACGTTTGTCAACCGCCGACCTGTTTTTTCCCCTTTAATTGCCCGAGCTGTTAAAGACGGTTATTCGACCCGGATTGGAGAATCTCAGTATCCAGCCTTTCTCTTGTTTCTCGATTTGCCTCCGGAAGAGTTCGATATCAATGTTCACCCGCAAAAGAGGGATATCCGATTCCAAAACGAGGGGAAAATATATCGATTGATCGAACGGGGAATCAGGGCTGCTTTTGAACAGAATATCTCCAATGCTTCTATTGATGAAGTAATGCCTCGGCTGGATTGGTCTCATTTGATTGGACGGGAGCGGACCTACTCGATGCCCTTTATTAAACCGAAGGAATCGGCGCCCGCCCGGGAGCCTCTTCCCTGGTCGCTTCAAGAGGAAATTCAGCCGAGTTTTATCCCCCCTTCTCGATATAGAAGGGCGGTGGCGGTTGTGGGTTCGTTCCTTTTACTCGAGGGGGAGGGTTTTTACCTCCTCGATTTAAAGGGAGCAGAGGCCCGCATTTTATTTGAAGAACGGGGGGTAAAAGGGGAGCCGCTTTGTGAGCCGATAGAGATTGAACTCGGGAGTGAAGAGGGGACCAAATGGGCCTTGGAGCTGCAAGAGATCGGTGTGGAAGCGCGGTTTTTGGGGGGACGGTTTTTAGCCGTCGATGCTTTGCCCTATGGAGTCGAGCCGGTCGATCTTCCCGATTTGCTCGAGCGGTTCAAAGCGGATCGGAAAGCGGCTTCGGCTCTTTGCCGGTTTTGCCGCGGAAGAAAGAAGAGATACAGTTTAGAAGAGGCCTCTTTAATTGAGAAAAAATTGGGGCAGTGTAGCGATTCGCTCTACGATCCGTTAGGTCGAGTGATCGAGCGAAAAATGGAAGAAGAAGATTTAGCCCGCTTACTTGAGATGAAATAATGGATATCCCCTTATTAGAACGTTCTGTTGATGCCCTTGTTATTGAAAATCCGGTCGACCTCCTCTATTTAACGGGGGTTTCCCTTTCGAAAGGACTTTTGGTTCTCAAAAAAGAGGAGGCCTGCCTCTTTGTCGATGGTCGTTATTTGGAAGCGGCAAAACAGAGCGCCCCTTGCCGGGTGGAACCGAGCGAAGGGGATGGCTGGGTCTTGTTTTTGGCAGGAAAGGTGGGTTTTGATAGTGGATTTGTGAGCTATGATGGCTACCAGCGTTTATTGAAAAAGGCGCCCCAGGTGGAGTGGATCCCGATTTCAAGTCCCCTAAAAGAGATGCGGATATGTAAAAATCCTAAGGAAATTGAGGCATTGAGGCGGGCTGCCGCTTTAACTTTGGCTGGGTATCAACATGTGCATAGTTTGCTGAAAGAGGGGGTCTCCGAAGAGGAGCTTGCTTTCGCTTTCGAATTTTTTTGCCGAAAAAAAGGGGCGACGGGGCTTTCGTTTGAGCCGATCATCGCTTTCGGAGAAAATAGCGCGTGTCCGCACCATCGGGCAGGTCCTACCCGTTTGCAGAAAAATCAGCTCGTGCTAATCGATGTGGGCGCTATTGTCGATGGATATCGAGGCGATATGACTCGGGTCGATTTTTTTGGGGCTGTCGATCCAGCCCTTAGCCGCCTATTTACGATTGTAAAAACGGCGCAGGAGATGGCCATTGCGGCGGTCCGCCCTGGAGTAAAAGCGGGGGATTTGGACCGCCTTGTGCGGGATTATTTTCGCCGCGAAGGGGTGGAAGAGCTGTTCACCCATAGCCTGGGTCACGGCATTGGACTGGAAACGCATGAGTCCCCTCGTTTGAAATACAAAGGGGAGGATGGAGATATAGTACTACGCCCTTCGATGGTGTTCACAATTGAGCCGGGGCTATATCAACCGGGCCTTGGCGGGGTGCGATATGAAGATATGATCCTCGTCACGGAAACGGGAGGAGAAAAGTTATGTTGAGGTTTAGAAAAAAGATTGTATTGAGTAATTGCCTTCTGTTCCTCGTTTTTGCTGTGCTCCTTTTCCCCTTAGTGACGCGAACGGTGAACGGCGTAGTGCGCCACTCGTTAGAAAACCAGGCGAATCAGATCATCAGTGTTTTGCAAAAGGGGCGCAATTTACCGGAAATGTTGCACATTTTAGACGAGGAGATTGCTTCGATCTATCAGCCTGTCACGTTGATTTCCCCTGATACAAAAGAGTTTTACGATCTGCAAAAAGCCCGTTTTTTAAAATTTCCTCTAGATTCAGAGTATGAGAATGAGCATCTCGAAATTAAAGAGGCCCTTTTTTATGGGCAGGGATACGGTGAGGGGTATTCTCCGCACCGTAAAGAGGCGCTTATCTATGTCGCTGTCCGTTTTGAAGTGGATAAAAAAGCCTATGTTTTGCGTTTTGGTTATTCTAAAGCGGCGATCGATGCGATTATTTTCGATTTTAAAGCGGGATTCTTAGCTTTAGGTACTCTGGGGCTTTTTTTCTTTAGCCTCATCATCTGGTGGTTTACCCACCGAATCAGCCTGCCGATCCAGCAGATTTTTGACGCAATTTTGCCCTACAAGGATGGGCCGCAAGAATATCTACCCAAAATTATCCTTCCCCAGACGATCCATACAGAAGAGTTTGGTAAGCTTGCCTATACACTCAATTCGCTCAGCGAAAAAATCCAAAAGCAGATTGAAAATTTGACGCGGCAGCGCAAAGAGACGGAGGAGATATTAGAATCTCTAGGCGAAGGGGTGATCGCTTTTGACACAACAGCGAAAGTTATTTTCACCAACCAGGTGAGCAGCCAGATGCTTTGCGTACCCCACGAAGCGATGATGGAAAAGACGTTGAGCGAAGTGCTCTTTTCTTCCGTGAATACCGAGCTATTGGGAAAAAAATGTCATGAGATCGTTTTGCAGGCGCTTCAAACTTCGGAGACCATTACGCAGAGCTGGGTATTAGAGGGGGATGGCAAGGTCTATCTTCACCTGATCTCGTCTCCTTTAGCGAATCAAAGCGGCGCCATCTTAGTCTTACAGGACAAAACGTCGGATCATAAAGTTGTGGAGATGGGAAAAGACTTTATCGCCAACGCGTCTCACGAGCTGCGTACGCCGATTACGATCATCCGCGGATTTGCCGAGACGCTGCAAGACATTCCGAATTTGTCCAAAAAGCTCCTTAACGAAATCACCGAAAAAATTGTGCGTACCTGTGGCCGGCTCGATAAGTTGGTCAAGAGTTTGCTTACCCTGTCCGATATAGAAAATTTTTCGGAGGAGCGATTNNACGTAAAGCTCCAGATCAAAAGCAAGCTCCGTAAGCCGTTTGTCGAAGCCGACTCGGATCTACTCGATTTGGCGATTATGAATCTGTTAGAAAATGCCGTTAAATATTCGCCCGATCCCGCCAAGATCACCCTTACGATCGATAAGGGGGCCGAAAATACGGTGCAGCTAAGAATCAAAGATGAAGGGATCGGCATTCCAGAAAAGGATTTACCCCGGATTTTTGATCGGTTCTACACAGTAGACAAAGCGCGCTCCAGAAAGTCGGGAGGCGCCGGGCTTGGTCTATCGATAGTAAAAACGATCATAGAAAAGCACAACGGCCGCATCAATGTCGACTCCGAGGTGGGAAAAGGGAGCTGCTTTACCGTGGCCTTGCCGCTTAAAGAGTAGCAGGTACTTTGGGGTCTAGCTTGTCGCGAATAGGGGTAAGGTTTTTTGACTTCGATAAAAGAAAGAGGATACCTTCGTCAATAAGCCGTCTCCAGTCTTCTTGGCTGCATTTAGGTAGAATGGTAGTTAGTTGCGTTATGTAATCAGGATCTTCGTTATTAGGCATGTCCTTAACGACGTGGAGTATCTCCTCTACAGACCAAGAGTGGCTCTGAATGTGTTTACTCCAATATTCTAAGACAGATTTTTTCATGTCGGTCTGAGACTTTAAATCATTTTCAGTGATCAGATAAACAGGAAGATTTTGGAGAGCGCCTATTAAGCTTTTGCTGGACCATGTATCGCCTGTGAGGAATGGAAAATTTAAAAGTTGGCTAAATTGGACGAGGTCGAGTCTCCGTGATGCGTACTCTAGGAGATTTGGGCTTTTGCTTACACCTTCATGGTCTAAATATCTGTTTTCTAAAATCAAGCGAAAGATCTCTGAATTTTGCGCGAGATTTTCATTGTAAGAGATTGCAGAAATCAACGTTTTAAGAGTTTTTTCTGTTGGTGTTACATTTTTAGATTTTTTAAAATCGCAGTAAGTCTTAGCGATCATAACGAAACTTACGATATTCCCCAATATAGGAATCATCGCGATGGCTGATAGCCAATTCTTGAGTTGACTCTTAGACAAGATGTAAATCTTAAGATCGGTGCTGAGTTTTGCCTTAGGCGCGATGACTGGCGCTGCTGCTGCGTCCACTTTGTGAATTAATTTATAGAGGAGCTGGCAGCCATTGGTGAGAGTACTCCACACAGGGATGCAGTTAGAGACGGCATCGGCTATAAAAATGTTTTCTAGTGTTTTCATAAGTCCTTATCAGTTTTTTAAGTTTATTCTCGTTATTGTTTCCGGCGTTGTCTGGATCTGTAAGCAGAGGTAGAAATAGAGCTTCTTGGGGGAGATTCTGATCGGCCTCTAAAAGAGACTCGAGATACTTCATCGCCGCTTTCGGGCGAGGGGGTCCGAGAGCTTTCCCGAGAAGCAACATTCCGACTTAGTCGTGTTCTGGACAGGCGTGCGCCAATGGGGGGAACGGGATCCTTCGGTTTAGAGCGCGCTCGTTTTACTTCATCTAGGATTTCAGGCGAAATCCATCCTTCGAATGGAAGATTCTCATCACTTGAAGCTAAAAAGCAGTCGAGCGCTTCAATTTGATTCCTGTCTAAAAAGAGTTTGGTTATTTCTTCTATTTCGCTTGCGTTGTGTTCTTGATTGTTTAGGTGATATTTTAATAATTCAGTTATTAAATTCATACTTTTCGTGGAACCAAAACGCGAGGGATTTAGTAAGATATATTTGTAACAGTCATTTGGTTGGGGGGGCCTGAGTTTGCTAAGGATAGGGGTGTGTTTTTCTAATCTACTTGTTAGCATCTCGACCCCATCATCATGCCTGGTGCAAAGATCGAACCATTTTGTAAANNCTATTTTATATAAGTTGCATCTGTGTCAGAAACTAAGACCTCTACAATGTGCTTTATCATATGCCCGTTCGCTTCGTCATCCCAACCTTTTTCTCCGATCTTATTGTCTTTCAAGTATTGGATAATGGCTTCCCGTGTAAAAGTAGAGCGAGTTTGATCTAATATTAATGTAAGTTTTGCAGCTGGCCAGGATTGGTTATTTGGGAATGGATAGTTTAAAAGCTGTTTAAATTGAACACGATCGAGTTGCCTTGATGCTTGGAGTAGGAAATTTGGGTGTTTGATCACATCTTCGTGGTCTAAATGTCTGTTCTCTAAAGCCAAGCGAAAAAGCTCTCGCTTTTGAGCGGAGTTTTCTTGATACCCAATCGAACTGTAGCAATTATGTAATAGAAATCCGTCTGGGTTCTCTCCCCTACAGTAAATCCCAATATTTATAATGAGACTTACGATATTCCCCAATATAGGAATCATCGCAATGGCCGATAGCCAATTCCTGAGTTGACCCTTAGACAAGATGTAAATCTTAAGATCGGTGCTGAGTTTTGCCTTAGGCGCGATGACTGGAATTGCTGTTGCGTCCACTTTATGAATTAATTTATAGAGGAGTTGACACCCATTGGTGAGAGTGCTCCATACGGGGATGCAGTTAGAGACGGCGTCGGCTATAAAAATGTTTTTTAGTGTTCCCACAGGTGCTCCTAATTTTTTTTATTAGATTATAACATATTTATAAAATAAAACAAACTGGTAAAATTATTATTATAGCACAGTTCGATCTTGAAATTATATGCAAATACTACGACTTCCGGAGATATACTTTCTTGCGGAGCGAGATGTGGGTGGAGGCGTCTTCGCCGACTAGGGTCTTTTCTAGCGACTTTTTGTGGCTGGAGCGGGAGAGCTCTAGGAGGGTGAATAGCTCTTTATCGAGCGTTGTGTAGCGGCCTTTGCGGCAGGCCTCTTCGATCATCTCTTCAGTCACGATGATATGATCCCCATGAAGCTCGTTATAAACGGCTTGGGCGGCGTCGCCGAAAAATAGGGTGAGGAGGTCTAAGTTGGCGTGGTCGAGACAAATCTTTTCTTTAGTAATGGGGGAGATTTTGACTAGATCGAGCAGGGAGGGGTATCTCCCTTTGGCTCCCTTAAGCATTTTGTAATAGAGCATCTGGAGCGAGGGGTCGGTTAGGGCGATTTTTTCTAAAACGGGGGGCTGCTCGGAATCGAGGGCTTTAATACTTTTGATCCAGGTGCTGAGAAAGTAGTGCTCGAGACCTGTCTTATCGGAAAAATGGGTGAATAGGTGCTCTTTGTAGAAAAGGCGGAGCAAAGAGGCGAGTTGCTCGTAGAGGAGTTGGTGCTCTTCGCGCCCCTCTTCGACTAGAGGCCAGAGGTTGAGGCGGGCACATTCGGGATTGATCTCGGGCGCTTTTTTCGGTGGTTTTTTAGCGGCGCTCTTTTTTTTGGGTTTTTCCGTTGTTGTGTCCTTTTTAACTTTTTTGGTCAGAGAGATTGCATTGAAACTTTCGTTTTCATATTTGTAGAGGAGTTTTCTCGCGGCATGGGATTGCCCTAAGAAGGTTTTGTCAATGCGGCGTAGCAGGTGGTCTTTTTCCATAGCCGTATAGAAGCCGAAGGTGAGGATCATCAGGATGGAAAAGACGAGAGCTAATATGTTCATATCTGTTTTTTCTTGCCCTTGTAGATGATGGCTGGCTCTTGCGAGGGGAGGATAAAGCTGAGTTTAAGATTGGGCGCTTCGGGATTTTTGTCAATTTCGTCCCAAAGTTCTAAGAGGATAAGCGAGGGGATGCCCCCCTTTTTTTCTTTGGGCCATTCTCTTTTCCATTCGATCGTCTCATCGATATTTCGCGCGAGAAAACGGAATGTGAAGGAGGTGACCCCTTCCATTAGCACCTCTCGTCGGACAGTGGGGATCTCCCCTTTTTTCTTTTCACTGGGCCACATGGCGAGACATAGCTGGTTTTCTTTTAAGAAAATGCGCCCTAAGATCGCGCCGCTAAATGCGGGGTCGGGATCAATTCCATTGTCAAACGTAACGATGAGGCTCGGATCGAGATCCTTGTCCGCTTGGAGGGTATAAAGAGAGACCTGCCCCTCGAGAGATTTAGGGGGGATAATGGAGGTGAGGATCGATTGGAGTCTCGTTTGGAGATGTTGGCGCATGAGAAGGTCGTTTTCAGCTCGTTCGAGGCGCAGTTGGAGCTTTGCGCTGGAGGTGAAAAAGGAAAAGAGGATGGATAGGAGAACGGAGAGGAGAGATAAGCCGATGAGGATCTCAAAGAGGATAAAGGGGCGCTTTTTTTTAGGGTTCATCCGACAGCTACCTTTTTTACGATGGTGCGGTAATGGAATCGGGGAGGGGCGTTTTTTTTTCGTTTGGGAGGGGGATCTCCCGGGCCAAACCAGATTTCCACGTCAAGGAGTAGGAAAAGATCCCCCTTTATCCCGAGTTTTTCCTTTTGGAGGGTGAAAATAGCCTTCCGTTCCATGGGGCTCGGCTCGCAGTGGGGGATTTGGAGGTCGATGGCCGGTAGGGGGTATTCTGCCTTTGGCTTCTTTTCCGTGGGGAGCTTTTTCCAGGGGATCTGGTTTTTTAGGAGCATTTCTTTGACTTCGGCAAAGGAGAGGTCGGCGAGCCTTTCTAATTCGAGGTTTTGGAGGGCCTTCATTTGGGAGCGGTAGAGGAAGACGGGCCGGCTCATGAGGGGAGCGGCGCACAGAGCCAGCAGGCTGCAGGCGATGAGGATTTCGAGGAGGATAAAGGATCTTTTTCTCATAAAAAGTGTTTGTAAGTGTATGCTTCTTTCACTAATTAAGGAAGTTTCGAAATAACTTTAAGGGTTTCGTAATATGGACTCTAGTTCGCCGATAGAAGCGTCAAATTTTTTAAAAAATAAACTTTCTTTGACGTTAGATCGGAAATGTTATAACATAATGAAATAAATTATGAATTTACAGACAAAAGCGCTCTATAATCTATTTCGGTTGAATGTCCAGGAAGAGTCCGACTCGACGGTCGAGCCTTGGGCTATCGAAGACTTGCGTCTCCTTTCTTTGGATCAATTGTTTGCCCGTTTAGCTGGGTTGGGCCTCGATCTCGATAAGCGCCGTTTTGCCTCTTTTGCCGAACCTTGCGACTCTCCTGAAGAGTTAATGGACATTTTATGCGAAGAGGGGGAAGATCCGAAGAAAAATGATCCGATCTATTTGGTTGTATTTGAGTTATGGCGCCGGTTAATTCCGGAAAAACAGCCCCTTTCCATTTTTTGTGACGAGTTGGACCACCGGATTTTCTTATACGATCGGGATCTTTTAGAAAGCGACGAGCCGATTCAAGATGCGCTGGCCAACTTAAAATCAATTCTTGATGAAAACATCGACGCAGGGGCCAAGCCTTTTGAGCTATTCGAAGGGATCTCCCATTTTTGCGCACACGATATTGAAGGGTTTTTATACGACTATGTGAGCGAGCTGCTCGACTCGGACAACACGATTTACGCGACCGAATTGGTCGATGAATTTACCCCTTTTCTTGCAGAACCTGTCTGGTTCGATTTTTTACGGGCCCGAATCACCTCTGTCACCGACCCTGCTAGAGCGAATGCCCAGATCGCTTCGATTTTAGATCGGCACCCGAAGATGGACGCCGTATTCCTTTTTGAAATTATCCGTTTTCTCGCAGTCAGCGGGGAGCACCCTCTTTTTATTGCCCTTGTTCAAAAGATTCTGTCACAAATGGAAACAGAAGAAGAGTTCCAAGAACTGATGGAAATCACAGCCGATTATTATCGACGGCGCGATAAGGACGACGTGGAAAGTGCGATCGAGCGCATCATGAAAAAACGGCAGGCCAACAGCTCTTCCGTTTTTAGCCTCGCCGATCCCGACTTACGCACATTCGCTAAATCTTTAGTCTAGTGGAAAGTTAAGCAGTAACGTTTTTTCAAAATTCAATCTTTAGGTATGCTTTTATCCCATTTAATCCGGCAACGGCACTATGTAAATGGACTACCTAAAATTTTTAACCACAGAGAAGAGGGAGATCACAGAGAAAGAAGACCCAAGCCCCCATTGCTCGACGAATTTCTATAGCAACCTCAATGATTTTCGCGGCGAGAGCGATTGGGGACTTTTTCTCCGTGCTCTCTCTCTTCTCTGTGGTTAAAAATTTTAGGTAGCCCCATTCTCATAGTGTCGTTGGTGGATCAAACGGCACCCTTGAAAATTGAATTTTGAAAGAAGTTTTCTTCTCCTTCGTTTTATCTCATTTGGCTTTCTTCTTCCCTAGCGCATTGAGGTGTGCTATGGAGTAAAATATGCGATATTGTTGGCTTTTTCTCCTTCTGCTTTTGGGTGGGTGCCATTTAGGGCCCCGCTATGAGGCTCCCGATCTGAGCGCACCGGTCGAGTGGAAAACGGCCGTGAGCGAGGCCGATTTGGCCTCTTGTGAAAACTGGTGGGAGATTTTTGGGGACGAGGAACTCAACCGCCTCGAATGTCTGGTCGTCGAAAACAACCCCGATCTCACCGTCGCGTTGGAAAAGGTGGCCGAGGCACGGGCTTTGGCGGGCATTGCTAAATCGACTCTCTATCCTCAGGCTAATCTCAATCCGAGTTACAATAACGTCAACCAATTGATCGAGCTATATGGGGTGCCGCAAGGGCTGTTTCCCGGGTTGCAGACGATCACTCGGGTGAAAGAGCTCACCTATCAGCTCCCCGTTGCGATGAGCTACGAAGTGGATCTGTGGGGCCGTTTTAGAGGGACTTATAATGCCGCCTCGATCTATGCGCAGGCTCGCGACGAGGCGCTTAAAGCCACTATGTTAACCCTCACCTCCGATTTGGCGAGCAACTATTTCAATGCTCTGGCTGTAGACACGCAATTGTCTTTAATTGCCGAGGTTTTGCGTCTGCAGAAAAAGAAATTGAAATTGACCACATCGAGATTTGATGCGGGGCTTGTCTCTTTAATGGAGCTGTTAGAAGTGGAGGGGCATGTGGCTGATTTAGACGCCGAATATCAGGAAACTGCACGGCAAAGGGCGCAGTTTGAAAATGCGATGGCGGCTCTAATTGGGACCCCTGCTTCTGAATTTCAGGTGGCTAGCCGTTTGCTTTTGCTCGATCCTCCTGCGATTCCTGCGGGATTGCCGTCGAGTATGTTGGTGCGCCGCCCCGACGTGGCTCAAGCAGAACGGATGATGGCCTCTTTGCATGAATTTATCGGGGTTGCCTATTCGTCTTATTTACCGGGAATCTCTTTAACGAGCGCGATCGGGTATCTGAGTCCTGATCTGTCCCAGTTTTTACGTTGGCCGAGTAGGTTGTGGCAATTTGGGGTAAATATCTCTGAGACGATCTTTAACGCGGGGAGAAATTCTTCTTACGTCAAGTTGGCTTATGCCCGATTTCGGGAGACGAAAGCGGCTTATGAGAGCGCCGTGTTGACCGCTTTTCAAGAGGTGGAAGACGCTTTGACGAATGTGGGCCAGCAGAATAAGCAGTTTGATAGTTTGGAAGAGTCTTGGAAAGCGGCTGAGAAAAATAACTGGTTGTCGCAAAAACGGTACGGAAAAGGGATCGTCAGCCTTCTGGATACGTTAGATGCGGAAGAAAAAGAAATCGATGCGAAGCGGAGCTATTTAAATGTGCTGGGCAATCGATATCAGTCGACGGTTCAGTTGATTAAGGCGCTTGGAGGGGGCTGGGGCGATCTATGTAAAACGTCTGCGGAAGAATCGGGCGGCTGCGGTGAGATTAAAAATAGCGATGAGAAGGAGTAGCCAGACGTGGTTCAGGACGGCCGAGGCGGGGATCGCCTTGAGAAAGATTCCGCGCGAGATGTACATGAAGTAGCGGGTCGGATTGATCAAGGTGACGTACTGGAGCCAAACCGGCATATTGTCGATGGGAGTGGCGAAGCCGGAGAGGAGTATAGCGGGTGTCAGAAAAACGAATGAGCCGAGGATAGCTTGCTGCTGCGTAGAGCAGAGGGAAGAAATAAAGAGGCCGACTCCTGTGATGGCGGCGACGTAGATGAGCATGCTGAGGTAGAGAAGAAAGAGAGATCCATAAAAGGGGATCTGGAAGACAAAGAGGATCGCTAAGACAATAATCGTCCCTTCTGCCATGCCGATAATAATGGCGGGGATCGTTTTCCCAATCAAAATTTCTGTGGGAGAGAGGGGAGAGACGAGGAGCTGATCGAAGGTTCCGAGCTCGCGCTCCCGGGCGACCGATAGGCCGGTAATTAAAAGAGCTTCCACCATCGTCAAAATCGCGAGCAACCCTGGAACGGTGTACCAATAGTAGAGAAGATTGGGATTGAACCAATTGCGGGGGACGATTTCGATCGGCTCTACAGGGATCTTCTCTTTTTGTGCAAATTCGCGCGAAAACTTCTCCACAATCGTGGTCATATATCCGGCGATAATCTGCGCCGTATTCGACTTTCTCCCATCTAAAATCATCTGAACGGGGGCTGACTGGTGGGCTTCGAGTTTGCGGGAAAATTCTTCGTCGATCGAGATCACGATGGGCCCTTTTTGGTTGTCGATGAAAGGGGCGATCTCTTCGATGGCTTCGAGATAGACGATATGGGTAAAAATGGGCGAGCCGCGGACTCTTTGAACTAATTCAAAACTGGCCTCTCCATTGTCCCGATTTAGGATGCCAATGGTTACGTTTTTTACATCCAACGTAGCGGCGAAAGCGAAGATAAATAGCTGCCAAATGGGCGGAAAAATCAGAATAAAACGACTTTTTTTATCTCGCCAAACGGAGATTAGTTCTTTGATAATTAGAGCTAAAATCCGGTTCAATCGAGCCTCTTCACCGTTTTGCGAGCCGTGATTAAAAATAGGAGGGCTCCAATACAGACCATGATGAAAATATTGGTTAAAATCAATGACCAGACGTTCCCTGCTAAAAAAATCGTTTGGAGTGAAGAGACATAATATTTGGCAGGGACAATCAGGGGCAATAGGCGGATGGGAAAGGGCATAGAGGAGATCTCAAAGATAAAGCCGGAGAGCATAAAGGCGGGGAGAAAGGCGGTGATTAGCGCTGTCTGGGCTGCTACGAATTGGTTTTTGGCGGCGGTGGAGATTAAAAGGCCAATGCTTAGGGCGGTAATTAAATAGATCATGGTTGTGAAGGTAAGGAGAAGCCAAGAGCCTCTGAGCGGAATGTGGTAAAACAAAAGGGCAATGAGTGTGGAGAAAACAAAGGAGAGCATTCCTAAGAGGAAGTAGGAGATCAGTTTTCCTAAAACTAGCTCATGGATTTTTACGGGCGTGGCCATGAGCGATTCCATCGTCCCCTTTTCCCACTCTCGGGCGACGACTAGAGAGGTGAGAAGGGTTCCGATGAGGGTCATGATGAGGGCGATCGATCCGGGGATTAAGAAGTTGCGGCTTTCTAATTGTTCGTTAAACCAGAAACGGGGCTGGAGATTGATCAGGGGAAGACTGCGCCAATCGGAGCTGATCGATTCTTGCACAAGCCAGTTTTGGAAGGCCGATTGGACATAATTTTGGACAAAATTCGCTGCGTTGGGGTCGCTCCCATCGGCAATGACTTGGATTGGCGCGATGAGATCGGGCCTTTGTCTATAAGAGGAAAAGTAAGAGGGGATCACCACAATACCGCTAATGGCGCCCTCAATTAGGGGTAGATCGAATTGGTGCCGTTCTCTGCCGATTGCGACGGAAAAATAGGGGGAATCGCTGAGCGATTTAGCAAAGCTTTGCACATCAGGAGAGGTATCTTCGAGCACTAAGCCAATTTTTAGGTGCTTGTAATCGAGTGAAATCCCAAACCCATAAATAAAGAGGAGGAGCGCCGGTAAAATCAAACTGATCAAAATGCTGCTCGGATCGCGAATGATTTGATGGAACTCTTTAATTATTAAAGCTTTAATCCTTCTCATGACCGTCGTACCGCTCAATTAATGTAATAAACGCATCCTCCAGAGTGGGAAACGGATTCTTTTCTGTTTTGGCGAGCTCTTTTAACTCATCGGGAGTGCCGATATGGATCAATTTACTCTGATAGACTAGCCCGATCCGATCACAATATTCGGCCTCGTCCATAAAATGGGTAGTTACCATAATTGTGCACCCTTTTTCAACCAGACCGTTAATGTGGTTCCAAAATTCTCGTCTGGTGATGGGATCGACGCCAGAGGTGGGTTCGTCGAGAAAAAGGACGGGAGGGCGATGCATAACAGCGCAGGCCAGAGCGAGGCGTTGCTTAAATCCTAACGGGAGATTTTGCGCCGAGACGTCGAGAAAAGGGGTGAAATCGAAAATTTGGATCATCTCATCTACGGCTTGCTTTTTTTTGGCGCCTGTTAAGTTGTAGACGCCCGAAAAAAAATCGAGGTTTTGTTGCACGCTCAAGCCTCCATAAAGAGAAAAACGCTGAGCCATATAGCCGATCTCGGCGCGTGCTTTTCCGGGCGCTTTATCTAAACTCAACGAGTGAACGAAGGCGGTGCCCTCAGTGGGGCGGAGCAGGCCGCAGAGCATCTTGAACGTGGTCGATTTTCCGGCGCCGTTGGGCCCGAGAAGCCCAAATACTTCGCCGCTTTGCACCGAAAAGGTGATGTTGTCGGCCGCTGTGAAGGAGCCGAATTTCTTCGTCAGTCCTTTCGCCTCAATAATGATCGACTTCTCTTCCGTTTTGGCGGGTGTTTTCTCGGCGAGGGCCGATCGGCCGCCAGGTCCGCCTCCTAAAATATCGATGAACGCATCTTCAAAACGGGGAGTTGTGGGGATCCATCCCTCTTCCGGGATCCCATCGCGGGTTACGAGCCGCAATTCGCTTCCTTGAATCGTTCCATCTTCGATATTTTCTCGATTCAAGAGCTCGGCTAATTTTGTCCTTCGGCTCCCTTCAATATCTTTGACGAGAAACACTTTTCCCTCTACCCGTTTGGTCAATTCGAGCGGCGGTCCCGCATAGAGCATTTTCCCTTCATTGAGCAAGATGACCATGTCCCCTTTTTCCGCCTCATTGAGATAGGCGGTGCTCCAGATAACGGTGATCCCTTCCCCAATCAGCTCTCCCATAAATCCCCAGAGTTCCCGGCGCGAGATCGGGTCGACGCCGACACTCGGTTCATCGAGAAGTAATAGGGTCGGTTTATGCAGGAGTGTACAGGCAAGCCCCAGCTTTTGCTTCATTCCTCCCGACAGATCGCCGGCTAATCGGTTGACAAACGGGGCGAGATTCATCATCGCTAAGAGTTTTTTAAAGGTCTCTTCCCGATCGGTTCCCACTACGTTTTGTAAGTCGGCATACAGCGTGAGGTTTTGCATGACGGTGAGATCTTCATAGAGGCCGAATCGCTGCGGCATATAGCCGATTTTTTGGTGGATCGCTTGGGGATTTTTTACCGTGTCGAATTCGGCTACGGTGATTTTCCCTTCGGTGGGGAGAAGAAGTCCGGCAATGAGGCGGATTAGGGTGGTTTTTCCCGCTCCGTCGTGACCTGCCAAAGCGACAAATTTCCCCTTAGGGATAGAGATATTGAGGTGATCGAGAACGATTTGGTTTTTAAATTGCTTAGTTAGGTTGTCGATCTGAACGAGAGGCTGCGTTTCGGACATACAATTTTGCCGTTACAGGCATCCCTTGTTTGAGCGTTTGGTCTGGATTGTCGGCATAAATGCGAATCCGATAGACCAGATCGGTCCTAAGTTGAGTCGTCTCCACCGTTTTAGGGGTAAATTCTGCAACAGGGGAGATAAATCCTATTTTCCCCTTATATACTTTTCCCCCTTTCGTATCGGTATAAATCTCTGCCTCCATTCCGGGATAAATGGAGCCCAGAAGGGGTTCCGGAACATAGGCTCTGACCCAGACAGGGGACAGGACAGAAAGAGTGTAAACGGGCTCTCCTTGCAAAACCACCGTGCCCGGTTCGCGGACGCGAGTTAGGATCGTCCCATCCACGGGGCAATAGGCTTTGGTGTCTTTCAGATTTGTTCGAGTCACCCCTAAAGCTGCCATCGCTTGTTTAAGATTTTCTTGGTAGACCTCTTTTGAAGTGAGGGTATTTTCATAATCTTCTTGAGAAACGCCCCCTTCTCCCACAAGTTCTTGTCTTCGGCGAAAGACCTGTTCCGCATTGTCTAGGGAAAATTGGGTCGCTTTTACACTCGCTTCTGCTTCTCGCACCTGATCTAAATAGGGCTGGTCTTCGAGAGACGCCATAAACGCCCCTTTCGGGACAAAATCTCCCTCTTCAAACGGCATCGAATTCACCCGTCCAAAGGCGCGGAACCCCACGTCGACTTGACGCACATCGACATTTCCGTAAAGGGTGATGATCCCTCTATTGCGAGATCGTTCTCGCGTCCATTGGAAAATGCCAAACACGGTAGCCAATAGGACTAGAAAAATAAGGACAGCAGTGATTATAATTTTTGTTTTTCGCATTCTTCTTTATCTATAGAGGAAATACAAATGAAGTCAAGAGCGGACATGCCGATCGGGTATATCAGCATTTTGCGATTGCCTAAATACTAATTTTTTCAGTAGGAGAGGAATATGACTCCAGATATTGCTTTAAGTACTTTGCTTGCGGGAAATGAACGATTTGCTAAGGACCGCTCCTTGCATCCCGACCGAACGAGCGAACGGCGGCAAGAGACGGCACAGATACAAGAGCCGTTTGCGATTATTTTAGGGTGTTCCGATTCCCGGGTTGCGCCTGAGATTATTTTTGATCAAGGGATTGGCGATCTATTTATTATCCGGGTAGCGGGTAACGTGGTGGGGAAAATCGAGCTGGAGAGCATCAATTTTTCCGCCCTTTATCTCCATTCCTCTCTCATCGTCGTGTTAGGCCACGAAAACTGTGGTGCTGTCAACGCCGTTATGCATGGAGATACGCATGACATAGAGACGGTCGCAAGTCTCATTAAGCCGGCCGTCAGTAAGACCCAAGATCTTCCTGGCGATTGGCTAGAGAACGCGATTAAAGAAAATGTCAAAATGGTTGTCGCCCAGCTCCGAAAAACAGCTGTTATATCCGAACTAATGGCGCAGAAAAAAATCGATGTCGTGGGTGGGTTGTACAATTTCCATACGGGCCGCATAGAGCTTGTCTAGGTTCTTTCCCTTGCCCTCTTTAGTAAAAACTATTATTACTTAATTTTAGGTGAAGATTGCTAGGGTTAACTTTTGCGTTATTTCTTTTTTTTGTTTTCGTTCGTTCCTTTATATTTAGTAGCAGTCGTCAATAATATTATCGTTACGCTCAATACCGACTCGAGTATTGCGACTGGCGGAGCNNCGATTTGCGGGGAGCCCTCAATTATATCAATCAGCAAGTCACCACAGGCAACACCTATACCATCACATTCGCTCTATCGAGCGGCAATGAGACGATTACCCTATCAAATGTTCTTCCCGTAATCAACCTATATACCTTGGGCAGTGGAAACAATACGATTACGATTGACGGATCGAATAGCACAGGTAGCGGAACTCCCATCACGTTGAGCGGTAACTCCCTTTATCGGGGATTTTTTGTTCGGAAGGGGACCGTTGCTCTACAAAACATGACAATACGAAATTGTTTAGCCAAGGGGGGCCAAGGAAATGATGGCGGAGGCGCCGGAATGGGAGCTGGTGGCGCCCTTTTTGTAGATGCGGCGAGTGTTTCGATCTCCAATATAACGTTTACCAGTAATTCTGCATTGGGCGGAGCCGCGGTTTTAACGGGNNCTGGTGGGGGGGGTGCCGGCGGAAATGGAGGGGCTAATGCTGTAGCCTTGATTAATCTTGCAGCGACAGGCGGTGGAGGAGGGGCTATTGGGTGTGACGGAGCTCCTTCCACTACTTCTACTACTCTTGGATTGAATGGTTTAAGTATTACCGGTTTGTTTGAAGGAGGAGGGGGGAGCTCTCCCCAAACCCCCCCTTCAAACGGACCTGGGGGAAAGGGAGGGTCGAATGGGGTAACTTCTGGCAATGGCGCTGTCAATACAGCAAGTGGTGGGGGCGGTTTAAATGGATCAAATGCTACTAATAGTGTGAGTGGTGCTGGGGGAAAAGGAGGCGGTGGAGGTGGCAACGCTGCTGGAAATGCAGGAGTGTCCGGGGGGGCCGGAGGAGAGGGCGGCGGCGGCGGCGGATCTGTCACTGATGCGGGAAATGGCGGATATGGTGGCGG
>PLXF01000016.1 GCA_003151315.1 Parachlamydiales bacterium | reverse complement strand
CAATTTCCAAGCAAACCTGGCTGCCCGAGATGACGAGCTCGCCACCATAGAGGGGTATATTCCCGTAAAATGTCAATTCTGGCCGTGGAAAAGTGAATTACTCCTAGATAAACCCACCTTTGGGCAGATCAAAATAGATGGGCGTCTCGAAAATTTTCTCGACTTTCTCGATTTAGGAACGCAATGGCTTGAAGGGAGTTGCCATTGTGATCTGAAATGGCGCAATACATTGCGCCATCCCCTGATCGAGGGGTATTTGGATCTCGAGGATGGCTACTATGAAAACTACTACTCAGGGACTATTTTGTCCGACATCCAAGCCCGTTGGATCGCCGAGCGGGATACCTTAATTTTACGCTCACTAACTGCGAATGATTATAAACGGGAGGGGCAAGTATTAGTCGAAGGATCTATTCAGATGAAAATCGACGAAAAGCTCCCCTTTAGATTCCACGCCGCTTTCCACGACTTTTCTTTTGTTCAAATCGATTTGGTCACGGCGGGGGCTAATGGGGCGATCGAGATCAACGGAAACCTCGACTCCGCCTTAGCTAAGGGGGAAGTCCGGATCAATAAAGGGCAATTTTCTATTCCGGAGCAGATCGCAAAAAAACTACCCGATTTGCAAGTGGTCTATAAAAACGCGCAACAACCCCTTAAGCCGCCCATCCCCTCCTCCTATGTCCCCTATCCGCTCCATCTGGATCTAAACATTTCGGCGCCCAATAAAGTCTACGTCTCAGGGAGAGGGTTGCAATCGGAGTGGAAAGGGAATTTTGTTTTAGGCGGCACCTACACATCGATCCAGCCTAAAGGGACCTTGGAATTGATCAACGGCGAGTTCAATTTTTCCGGAAGAGCCTTTAATCTTACAGACGGCTCCCTCACGTTTAAAGGGGGAGAAAAAGAGATGCCCTATCTCGACCTATCAGCCATGACCGAACAAAAAGGGGTCTCTATTATCGCCCATTTGCAAGGCCCCCTCAATAGCCCTCAGCTTACCTTCCAATCGATTCCTCCCCTGCCGCTTAGCACTATTATCGCCCTGCTCCTCTTTGGCCAAGATATCTCCGAGATCAACGGCCTACAAGCGCTTCAGCTCGCCGCATCGGTCGCGAAAATTGCGGGCGAGGGGCCCGATGTTTTGGAAAGCACTCGCAAGACGCTTGGGATCGATCGATTAAGAATTGTATCCGCTCCGAGCAATAGCGATGAAGGGGGAGAGGCAATCGCCATTCAGGTGGGTAAATATGTGGCCAAAGGGGTGATCGTCTCAATCAGCCAAACATCGGAAAATAGCGCCCCGAATATCAGCATTGAAGTGGACATCGGCGGCGGCTTCTACTTCCAAGCAGAGAGCGATCAGGTCCATGAGCAGGGAAAATTCGCGTTTAAGTGGAATCGCAATTATTAATTTTTTTTCAGGGACAATCGGGCTAAAAAAGTGGCAAAGTCGATCCGAAGAGAAAAACCTCAAAATTACGGTTTTTTCTTAACGCCCTTTTTTTGCGCTTTTACCCAGCCGTCCAAATCATTCACAAAGGTGTCGAATCGCTCTTTCTCTCCAACAGGAACTGCAGAGGCTTTTTTCAATTCAATAATTTGATTCTTTATGTAAATAATCGTTTTTTTTTGAAAAGAGGGTAAAGCAGCTTTAATCCCTTCATCGCGAGCAGCCCATAGACCCACAAAATAACCAATCGCCACACCCGCCACCAGACCCACTACACCCAGAGTAATTCCTAGCGTCCCGGCGCCTAAAATGATACAGACCGACACTCCAAGCCCTACGCCAATCCCAATCGCAGCAGTAACAATCCGCTTTATCTTCACATCAGTAAAAACGGCCTGCGTTTTCTCTACCCCTTTTTCCACTTTTTTCTGTTGATCAGCCTCAAAATTGGCAGGAAAACTTTTTAGAACATCTACTTCCGTTTCTACTACTTTTAGCCTATCCACAATTTCTGATAGAGGCTGTAGAAATGGCTTGGCCTTCTGCGTAAAATAGGCGTCGTTAATTGAAAATGGTTGAATCATGCCTATGAGGATACTCCATGAGCAAAAATAGCTCAACTCTTGACTTTATCCTAAAAATACGTTTATAATCTTCCCCTTTCAAAAGCCTCTGATTGAGAGGCTAACAGTAAAATAAAGATTCGATCTAGCGCGTTTAATTCATAGACAATATGCTTTAACCGTCTAGACCCAAGTATGAGGATCGTCATGTCAAAAGCAATACAGTCACTAGGACTTACTCCCCCCTTACCTAGCCTTCTCTCTCCAAGAGAAACAGCCTCCCACTCGGAGTTAAGGATCAACAACACAGCCCAAAGATTAATGGCCTCTTTGGATTTGTCAAACGGCGGAACTCTCGATAACGAGATCACCCCTCCTGGCGAAACAGCGAAAATAGAGACCGTGGCTCAAAGGACCGGAGTTGTTTCTTTTCCTAATGTTGGAAAAGAAGTTTTAGTAGCAGGAATGAATAAAGAAGGGCAAATCATCGGGAAACAGATTGAATTGACCAATGCCATGGAGTCTCTTCAAAAAGAACTGGATTCGATTCATCAATTCTCTCAATTGTTGACAAAACTCCCTTACAACAAAGATTCCCATGAAATTACGCCTGAAATTAAAGAGGCAGCCGCGAAATTAAAGGAAATAGGGATCGATATCCTTAGCGCGGACGAGAAAAGTTTAAGCAATGAGAAAATTGCTATGATCAGAGCCGATCTCGATGCTGGGCAAAGCAAGAGAAATAATCAGCTCCACTCCCATTTATCTAAATTTCAGAGCACAAATTCGGAGCACGGCTCCCTGATCGACTCTTTAAGGACGATTGAACGGGCGTTAAGCCGCCTCATTTCTTCCATCATCAGCAATAGCATAAAAAAATAGATGATTGAACAATTTCGCCGTTTTCTTAATGAGGTGCCTGAGAAAAAGGGGTTGTCAGCCCAAGGAGCTGACTACTTCTATTCTCATGGATTTGCCCTCTACAACGGCGGAAATGTGCCTGAGGCTCTCGAGGTCTTTGAAGTGCTCTCTGCCCAAAGACCTCTCGAATCGAGAAATTGGGTAGCCTTTGCCTCCTCGCTTCAGGAGCTTAAAGAGTACGAAAGAGCGCTTCGCGGATGGGCTATGGCCGCTATTTTAGATGATAGCAATGCCTATCCTCACTTTTATGCAGCGCAATGCCACCTCTCTTTAGGTCAAAAAGAAGAGGCGAATACAGCTTTATCAGCCGCAGCTAAGAGAGCCGCTACTGAAGAGCTCCAGGATAAAATTAAACTTCTCAAAGAACAATGGAACCTCTCTTAATGGGCAGCGTAGCACTAGAACAAATTAGAGTCAGAAACCTTACAGCTCTTCCACAGGTTGAACTCCCCTTTTTACCGATAAAACCTCTCACGCCAAAAGGGATTGCCGGCGACGTCGGTTCAATCGGAAAATCGACAGCCATTAAAACCTCTTTCAGCGCCCCTCAAATCCCCATCCCAGAGGCCTCTTCACCAACGCTGCAGTCCAATTCTCTCTGGAAGCTGATGGGAATTATCCAAAAAAACGATGAACTGAGCTCCTTGGCTCTCTCCATTTTTGAAGCAGACAGCCAAAACGACATTCAAAAACTAGAACATCTGCACGAAACCTTAAAAGCCACCATGGCGGAGCATTTTAAATCGCTATATGGGGAAAAGATGTGGGGCGTTTGGCAAAACGTCTTCCAAGATTTCTTCTCGGCTTTAACAATCGCTGGCGGAGCGGCTCTGATCGGAAGCGGAGCGGCTACTACAGCTGGCGCTCTCATGGTCGCAGCGGGTGGACTCTCTTTAACCAACCGGATTTTAGTAGAAACGGGTGGATGGAAAATTCTCGTTAGCTATTTCACCCAAAGTAACGAAATGCAAGAAAAAGTAGCTCGCCGTTTAGAGGCCGGATTTTTCCTCCTTTCTGCTGCGCTCGGGTTAACGGCAGGAACATTGGGTTTTCAAGCGGGAGCTCTTATTGGCAATGTTACCGTCGATCTGGCTTTTAAAACAGCCACAGTCACGACTACTTTTCTCGGCGGCGTAACGAAATTAAAAAAGGCATCGATTAAAGACAAAACAGCTATCGCCAGAGCTAAAATTATCCATATCAATGCGCAAACAGCCAATTTACAACACCAATTGCGAACACAAACTACCTCAATTGAAGACTGGGAAAAACTTTCGCAGCAAATGGCAAGTTCAGCTAAACAGGCCATCCAGCTTTGNNTGCAACAGCTTCTTAAAATAGGAATCGTATATGACACAACACGTATCATCTGTATCTACGGGGACTTTTCTCCCTTTGATCAACCCTAAACTCCAAGGTCAAGTTGGTTATCAAGATCGACTTTCCCGGGTAATTCTTCTAATATTTTCTCTCTTAACCGATATGTCCCTCGACAGAAAGCAAGGGATCGCCCTCTCTGAGAAAAAAATTATGGAGCATGCGAATAAACAAGGGAGCTTCATCCGTTCAGAAGCTCGATGGGGCGTTGTGGCCTCCACAGTGATGATGGCCGTTATAGGGGCCTCTGTTCTTCCTCAGCTAAGTAATATGAAGTTGGATCAATTTAGCCAGGCAGGACAACAAATTACCGACAAATTACTGAGCAGCAATTATCAACCTAAAGGTTTAACAGAAAGTAGTTTGCGTGAAATTGAGCTCCAAAAGCTCCAAACGAAAACTAGCGAAAAAGAGGCGGATAGAAGTTTGCGCGATACGGCCCAAAACGTAGAATCACAAGTCTTAAGAACGAGAGAAAACGCCAGCAGAGCTGGTGGATAAATAGCTTATACTCGACTTTGCAACTTTTTTAGCC
>PLXF01000011.1 GCA_003151315.1 Parachlamydiales bacterium | reverse complement strand
CCGAGGGGTGGTTATGAGCGATCACGATGCTGTGGGAGCGGTGGCGGATGGCAGCGTGAAAAATTTCGCGCGGGTGTACCAAAATCTCATTTAAAATGCCCCGACCTACGATCTCTTTTTGGATTAACCTTTTCCGGGCGTCTCGCATAAGAACCATCAACACCTCGACCTTCTCTCTTCTCATCTCAGAGCCGATCAAGTCGTAGATTTTGCGAGAGCGATCTACAAGAGGTCTGTCTACCTCGCTGCGATCCATTCGGGCGCACNNACAGACTAAAAGCGGCTTTTAATTGCACAGCTTTTGCCTGTCCTATCCCTTTTAAAACGGAAAGCTCCTGGACGCTCGCATCGCAAAGCACCCCTAGCGAACCAAACTGGACAACTAAATCAGACGCTAATTGCAGAACGGAACGGTTCTTTGTCCCACTTCCTAATAGGATCGCGATTAACTCGATGGTAGAAAGGGCATCGGAGCCGAGGCGGGCCAGCCGCTCGCGGGGCCTTTCCTGAAGCGGCAGCGACTTAAGGTTCAAGTCCTACCTCAAACGCCACGACCTTCCTTTCTAGACTTTTGGGGATCTCCACCTCTAGTAAAAAGTCGTTCTCTTCATATTCGCAAGAGATCACCTTCCCCTCTCGCAATACTTCGCTAACTAGGGCATATTCACTTTGAGGAATGCGGAGCCGGATCTGTTTGCGCAGAAGGGCAATTTCCCGGATCATCGCCTCGGTCAAATTTTCCAGCCCTTCTTTATTTAAAGCCGAAATTTCTACCGTTTTAGGGTATTTAAAACGGAGGCGATCGATCAGAAGTCTTGTGGGGCATTGATCCACTTTATTTAAGACTGTAATCCGCGGCAATTTTTCTGCGCCGAGCTCTTTTATTACCTGTAAAGTCGCCTCGGCTTGCGCCGGAGCCGCAGGGGCGCTCGCATCGATGAGATGGATCAAAATATCGGCCTGGATAGCCTCTTCTAACGTACTCTTAAACGAGGCGACGAGAAGGTGGGGAATTTTCCGGATAAAACCCACCGTATCGGTCAATAAGATCTCTTGTCGATTCGGAAGGGTGAACTTTCTCGTGGTCGTATCGAGCGTGGCAAAGAGTTTGTCCTCAACAAGCACATCGGCATCGGTCAATGCGTTCATCAAGGTCGACTTGCCCGCATTTGTGTAGCCTACGATGGCGAAAATGGGGATTTCTGCCCTTTTCCGGGCGCGCCGCTGCAGCTCGCGCCCCTTTTTCACCTCTTTAAGCCCCTTTTCTAGTCGATCGATCCGACTTCTGACGATGCGCCGATCGATTTCGATCTGCTTCTCCCCTTCCCCTTTAAGATAACCGCCGCCACCCGATCCCCCGCCGCCGCCAGTTCTTTGACGGCTTAAGTGGGTCCACATTCTGCGCAACCGGGGCATCTGGTATTTGAGGTTGGCCAATTCGATCTGGATCTTGGCTTCGCGGCTATGCGCTCTTTGCGCAAAAACGCCTAAAATCAGTTCCGTTCGATCGATGGTGATCTTTTCAAACTGTTTTTCTAAATTTCTCTGCTGTTGCGGCGATATCTCATCGTCAAATATCACAATATCGATCTGATTTTCGATCACCGAGAGGCGAATCTCTTCTACCTTTCCCGTGCCGATAAACGTCGCCGATTCAATCGCGCGGAGCGGACAGGCTATTTGCACGGCTGCTATCAACCCATAGGTATTGCATAAACTCTCAAGTTCAGCCAATTGGTCGTTACAGGCGCCTTTTTCTCCGGTGGTTTTGTAGGTGCCGACTAGAAGAGCCCTTTTGTGCTCAGGTTCTAAATCGACGAGTCTCCCTTGTCCCTGTTCCATTAATCCATCTCAAATTCGATCGTTTGTCCATCATAGGCTAATTGCACCTCCACAGGAAGGTGGCTATTCGTCTCTTCATAATCGAGAGAATGGGACATGTGGGTAAGCCATGTCTTTTTAGCTCCGACCCTTTTCGCAAAATCAACCGCTTCACCAACAGATAAATGGAGAGGATTCGATTCTTGCCGTAGCGCGCTTAGAACCAGGTGATTTACCCCCTCTAGATGGGAAAAAACCGCCGAAGAAAAATCGCGGATATCGGAGACATAGGCGAAATCGCCCAAGCGGTACCCGATCACTTTCATATCTCCCTGGCTATAACTAAAATATCTAATGGGTAGATCGAGAAAAGAGACTTGCCCCTCGTTTGCCGGCAGTTGCTGGCAAGCAAATTGAGCCGTCATCGATTTCCCCTCTTTAAAGAAATAAAAATAGCGGAGTTTCAGATCCTCATAGCTCTCATAAGAGAGGAGGCAAGGGATCGGTTTTTTACTGCGGACAGAAAAAATCCGTAAATCGTCTATCCCTGCAATATGGTCGTAATGGGTGTGGGTTAGGAGTAACCCGTCGACTTGATCAATTCCATAGGTAAGGGCTTGCTGCCGAAAATCGGGGCCCACATCGATGAGAAACGAGCGCCCATCTACCTGAATCCAGCCGGCCGAACGCAGACGTCGATTCTTCAAAGAGGGCGAC
>PLXF01000185.1 GCA_003151315.1 Parachlamydiales bacterium | reverse complement strand
GCGGAACATAAGACCTTCGATTTGTCCCACGGCATGAGGATGTTTTCTCATCGCCAAATGGAAGGCAGCTTCCATTCGGGTAGCGAGAAAATCGGAGCTCATGGCTCGGTTGAGGAGCTCATCGGCCCGGTCGTCTTCTTGACGAGCGATAAAGTTGATCGTCAGCAGTTGCACTTGTGGGTCGGGATAAACGAGCCCTTTTTCCAAGATCTCAAGAGCTCGAGCCGAATTAGAGAGCCCCGCGCCAAAGAGAGTCATAAGAAAAACCTGAGGATCTTCGCTATGAATCCCTTTTTGTAAAAGGACGAGTCCCAGCTGCTGCAGCAACTCAAAATCGTGCCGTCCGCTGATTTCGGTTAAAGAGCGGTATCGATCGATCGACTCCTCAATTCGATTTTGCTGCATGAGGTAGAGCGCCTGCATCTTTGTCTCTTGCAGTGTGCCCGCCCAAAGAGAGGTCGATGCTAAAAGAACACTCAAATACTTCGTAGATAGTCCCATAAATCGATCCCCGCTTTGAGAAGGAGGCGCCTCGTCGTTTGCAAAGGTAGCCCCATGATGTTGTAATAGCATCCTTCGATTCTTTTGACAATGAGACTTCCCCCTTTTTGAATCGCATACCCTCCCGCCTTGTCTAAAGGAGGGATATGGGAATGGTAGGCACGGATCTGAGTATCAGTCAGTTCGTGGAAGTGAACGGCGCTCATTTCGGAATCGATCCATTGCTCTGATCCGAGCGACACACAGACCCCTGTATAGACCTGATGCTCCTTGCCGGCGAGCTCCGCTAGCATCCCATGAGCCTCTTCCATCGATTCGGGTTTCATAAAGAGTCTCCCCGCTCTATAGACGGTTGTATCGGCTGTTAAGACGACATCGTCGGGAAATTTTTCCGATAGCACAAGGGCTTTTCGGCGAGCTACCTCTCGCACAAAAGAGGCTGGATTGGAAGAGAATAGGACCTGCGTTTCATCGAAGTCAGGTTGGATTTGCCGGAAGGGGAGAGAGAAAAAGGAGAGAATTTCTCGCCTTCGGGGAGACTGAGACCCGAGGATAATTTGCATGGGAGACCTGGTGTTTGCGAACAGCGAGATTTTGCCATAAATGGATTTCTAGAGCAAACCGGTAAAATTGAATAGGATATGAAAGCGCATCTAATTTGAAAAAATTAATATACTGCTAATTATTATATTTTATTTTTATTGATATTAAAGATAAGAGCGTGCTAAAATATTTTTACTTTTAGATTGAATAGTGAATTAATTCCAAAAAGTATACCTACTTTAATTCACGAAATGTAATTAATTATTTAAACGAGGGATGTATGATAAACTTAAATTTAAGTTCTGTTGTGGACCGTGTGAATGGGGCTGCTATAAATGAACGTCAAAACGTATACAAGCAAGTTAAGACTATTTTAGATAAATCTCCTGAAGACATCATTCGCGCATGGAAGATTTATCAAGATGCTATTAAGGGTCATTTGTTCAATACCCAAAATGTGGGGCAAAGCTCCCGTTTACATGAGAGCGTTCATCAAATCCAGAGGCATATCTGTAAAGTAGTAGATAAAGCTAGAGATGAAGCTTCTGCTTCGACACATAAACAAGTTCATAAAATTTTAAGAGATTTTTATAGTATGCGGAACTTTAAACAAGCATCAGCAGTTTATGCTGGGGCTTGTAAGAATGGGGTATTTGAAAATCTTGAGGATCAGAATTTGAATGTAGAACTCTCTTCGAAAATTCAAAAACGGGAAAGGGAAATAAAGGCATTTCTTACTCATGTTGAGTCTGAGTTTCCTCCTTTTGAGGACGCCTCTTCTGAGAGCTCTTCGTCTTTAGAATCTCCTGTTCCAACGATGAACGACGATGAGTCTTACGATCCAAACAACCAAGATGGCTTTTTTGCACTTGATGAAGATCTCGAAGAACGTGTCATTTCTTCTCAGCCAGGTAATTCAAGAGGATTGATACGCAGTTATCGGGAAGATATAGATTTGACGTCTCTTAGAATGAACGATGGAAGAGAGGAAAAAACAAATAAAGAAAATAGTCGTTCTAATGTTTCGAATCCACCTGTTGTTCAGATAATATCTCCTAACGAACATTTTAAAGCTCCTGTCGGTGGTGTTGATAAGCCAGAAGAAATTTTGGATTTAGTCAAATACTGGCTAGCAAAAGGGCACACGTTAGAAAATGTAGAGCAAGCTGAAGAGATTTTTAATAAGGCTATCGAAAATCGGGCATTTGCCGGCGCGGAGAACTTGCATGAGGCCCTCTTAATTGAGCAAGAAATAGAGCGTTTGCTTGCCGACGAAAATCAGATACCCTTTTTAGATGAAAAAAGTTCAAGTGAGCTTTCCCACTCTTATTAAAAAATAAGGGTCTGCCGAAAATTCGGCAAAATATCAAATACCCTCTTCGATCTGAAGGGGGCGCGACGATGTGTCGTCGAAAAAAATTACAACCACAGAGAACGTAGAGCGCACAGAGAAAAAGCATAAAAACGGGCGTTTTCGCGCCTCTGTGAGCTCTGAGTTCTCTGTGGTTATAATTTTTTTTTGATAATACGCCCTATTATCAGCCCGATTTTTTCTTAGTGATCCGTTTTGGAGTGATTTGAGCGACTCCATTGGAGTTGAGATCAACCCAGATGGGGGAGCCCCAGGCTATATGGCCATCTTTTTGGATGACGCGCAGATAGTAATAGACAAAGGGAGGCTTTTCCGCATTCGGTTCTAAAGCGACAGTACCGAGAAGATCGGTGTCGTCGATGGCAAATTCCACTCTTTCATCTTGGACGTCTAGCTTGCGGAAAACTTTCCCGTTACGAATGAGCGCCACCTCTTGGAGAGGCGCCGTTCCGATGGCGTAACCGGTAATGTGTCGATTAAATTCCAATCCTGGACGGGTTCTTGTGTCGATTTCCGATCCCATAGGGAATCCGGCTAGATGGAAGCCGATGATGATTTTTTCTCCCGTCGTCGCGTAGCACGATTTGTTGTGAAGAGCTTCGATTAGAGAAGCTCGATTGTGCTCTTTAGACAAAATGGCTGTTAGACCGGGGGAATATTGGGCCTGGTTTGTATCGAAAATCCCTGTATAGGGGCCTCTATCGTCATAACCTCCGGCGATGAAGCCGATCCGGCAGCCTTGGTTGAGCGCTTTTTGTAAAGAGCCCTCGGCGCTTTCAACGATCCCGTTTTTGTCTCCAGAAATGGGGCGGATATTCCCCTCTTTAGCGGTGCACTCGGAAGAACCCCAAGAATTATATATTTCTGCGACCCGTTCAAAGTCGTTGTTATGGTCTTCAAAATCGAAACAGGTAGTTTTTCCCATCGAGAAAGAGGGGATCGCTAAAAACTCTTTGGGGTTGTTTGTTTTGTAGATCTTTTTCAACGAGTTGTTTTTGGTGTCCTTGCGTCGCAAGAGCGGCCGAGCGTCTTTTGTGTAGAGGAAGTGGCGGATCCCTTCTGTCTTGGGTTCCCCCTGCCATTGGAAGCCTAAAATAGCGACAAAACGGTCGTCTTCATTGAATTCGGCCACCTGCTGGCTAATCGCTTTCCAAATGTCGTTCGAAGTCTCTTCTTCACTTTCAAAATTGGAGGTCGCAAAAAATTGGAGAGCGCGGTCATCGCGGATATGGCGGAGGAAGGACTCGATATTCTCTGTAGAATCGATCCTTTCCGATTCGCCGTGTAAAAGTCCCCAATATAGGCTCAGAGCCCCTTCTGGGAGGCATTTGATCGGCGGGGAGAGGAAATGTTCTTTCGAATGGAGATTGCGCAATTGGATCTTATAGATCCCCGGTTCATTGAAGTAGAGGTTAGGCAGGGCGATGAAACCAGTTTCTGGAACGAAGAGCTTCCAGCTTAGGTTCTCGCGGAGATGTTCGTAACTGAGATCGATTAGTGTCCCTTCGGGCGCATTTGAAGTGAGGTTTCCAAACATGTCTTCAAAACNNTTATTTCGGGCGACGAGAGAAGGGGCAATGATGCGCAGTGTTTTCAGGACATTACCTCGGACGTCGAGGTTAAACACTTCCGCTTCTTTATAATCGCCTTTTCCTTTGGGATCGATATAGAGATTGAAAGGGCGCCTTCTTTGAACGAACTTTTGCGCAGTGTTTCCCTTTTTCGGATCTTTATCGGTCGAGCCCATATAGATCGTGATGGTGTCTCCCGATTTCACTTCTGCGGGGAGGACAAATTCAAAGCAGGGTGTAAGAAGCTGAGGATGTTCAATTTCGGTGGCGCTGAACGGTTTTCCTTCAGGCAGTTCCGCCCAAATAACGTTAGTTTTTTCTTTCAGGTTGGTTTGGGGAATTTGCCAGTCAATGGGGCGCCCTTTGCTGTACAAATCGAAGCGCAGACGGGCCCCTTTAGGTAAGTTTGTCGCAGTCGTGTAGTTAAATTTCCAGGTAGCGGCATCCCCCGCTAAAGCGGCGCTAGGTTCGCAGAAACAGATCGATCGGCGCATTCTTGTCCCCTTAAGTCAAATGAGGATTCCATTGTGCCGAATGACGTATTCTTTGGCAATGGGAGAAATACCCCTAAGAAAGTAGCGTCTTTGCCTAAAAAACTGGGGATATTATCTCGTCTCTTATGCCTCTCTGTGTTTCTTGGTGCTTCTCGGTGTTAAATTCTGGTTATGCATAAAGGGACTGTGAATGAAAGGCTGAAATTTAACACCGAGAAACACAGAGAGGTGTGAGGGGGGGGTATTTAAAAGAGGTTTTACGGGCGGGGTATGATTTTAATTTTTTTTACCGAGCGCTCGTCGGAGCTGATGACTTCGAGTTCAAAATTGTCGCGTAATAAGCGCCACCCTTTGTGGGGAATTGTTCCGGTGAAGTGGTAGACATACCCGCCGATGGTCTCATATTCGGCTCCAGGGGGGATTTTGATCCCGATCTGCTCTTCAATGTCGTTGATACTCATTTTCGCGTCGACGATCCAGCCGCCGGAAGCTAAGGGCCAAAATTGGAGGTCTTCGCCAATGTCATACTCGTCCTCGATTTCCCCCACCAGCTCTTCCAAAATATCTTCGATCGTGACGATCCCTTCCGTCCCCCCATATTCGTCTACGATGATCGCCATATGGATCTGTTTACTTCTAAATTCCTGTAAAAGTTGGGCGATCTTCTTATTTTCAGGGGAGTAAAGGACCGGCTTGACCAAACTTTCCAAGGGGGCGTCTAAATCGAGCTGGGGATCGGCGTAATATCTCAACAAATCTTTATATAAAATGACCCCTACAATCTGATCGAGCGTTTCTCGAAAGACCGGGATGCGGCTGTAGCCTTCTTCTGCAAACAGGCGAGCTGCTTCCCGAATGGGGGTGTCGGCTTCTAAGCTAAATACATCGACGCGCGGGACCATGATCTCTTTAGCGACCCGCTCTTTAAAATTGACAAACGAGGAGATGAATTTTTGGTCGTTCAGGTCTAGGTGCTGTTGCAGTTCCGATTCCCGGATCATTTCCCGCAATTTGGATTTATCGGTGAGCTGCTCCGCCGCCTCCTCTTCTAGAGGAAGTCTGCGCATTAGTCCTCGTGTCGATTGCAAGAGGAGGCCCACTAGTGGAAAAAGGAGAAAAAGGTAAAAGGAGACGATAGGGGCGATACATTGGAAGAGAGGTCGGCTCCAAACGGTGGCCCATAGGCGAAAAATAAAATCGAGGAAAAGGGAGGCGGCTATAATAAAAGCGCCCAACACAAGGAGTGGGTAGCCGGGAGACGTTGAAGAGCTCTCAAAAAGATTTTGGTTAAAGTACGATTTGCCCGAAAGGATGTATAAAGAGGAGATAGCATAGCAGATCAGGAGGATGTGCTTACTGACCGATAGGGTAAAGTAGAGATTTTCCCATTCCCATTTAGGGGAGATCTTCCGGATGATCGAGTGGAAAAAGAACAAGGGAGGGCTAGAGGAGCGTAAGAGCTCTTTCGACTTAAATTTCCCCATTCTCAGGAGAGCTGTGCTGCAGGCGCTTAAAAGGGCGGAGCCTAAAAGGAAAAAAATGGGGAGAATCGGTGTTTGTAACAAGAAGAAGGGGGCACTCACATAGAACCTATTTCCATACTAAAATGGGGGCCTCAATAAAATTTTCAAGTCTTTTAAATGATTCATACAACTTTTTTCCTTTTTCCGCATAATTCTTCTCGCTTTTTCCTCTAGATCATCGTACCCCATGAGATGGAGGAGTCCGTGGACAATGTAGAGGGCCGCTTCCTCGTAAGGGTCTAATTGATGCTGGTCGGCATAGAGAAGAGCGGTTTTAGGGCAGACAAAAACCTCTCCTCCAAAGCTTAGAGGAAACGAGATGCAATCGGTGGGAGTCGGGTCGTTAAAAAACTGATCGTGAAGTTCGCCGATTTTTTTTTCGCTGACAAAATAGAGGCCGACTTCGGTGAAATCGGCCTTTTCGTGATCGATCACAGCCCGAACTATGGCGCGGGCGGATTTACTCGAAAGTTTGAGATCTTTCTGTTTATTGAAAACGTAGATCTTCAAACAAGGTTCTAGTTAGCAGGTGTTTTGGGAAGACCGGTGACTTTGGAGTTTTTTCCATCCACCCATTTTCCTAATTTGCGGAGAACATCGATTCGCTCGAATCGCTTCAGAACGTTTCGTTTCTTTCCGCCTTTATTGCTTTTGCCGTAGCTGCCGTGTCTCGTCATGATAATTATCCGATTTTGGGGATGAAACGGTTAATGGATATCTCAGCGCCAACTGCATTTTCATGCGTTTTGAAGCCGTGCTCTTTTTTTGGTCCAGTTTTTGGAGCTGGTGGGCGTGGTCGGCGGGGCGATACATGCCGTTTTCTGCCCTGTTTACTCATGCGGGTCATGGGGTAACTCTCTTTCATTAATCGCTGAGAATCATAAGATAACTGCGAGTAAATTGCAAATATATAAATTCAAAAAATAAATATATCGACCTTGCAACTTTTTAGCCCGATTGCCTTGGCCTTATGTCCTCTGAGGCGCTTATTTAACCACAGAGAAAGAAGAATCAAGCTCTCTTACTCTGTGTGCTCTGTGGTTAAAAAATTTACGTAGTCCATTTTCATAATGCCTTTGCCAGATTAAATGGGATGTAAGCATACCTAAAAATTGAATTTTGAAAGAGGTCTAATATGTATTTATCGGGCTTCGATCAGGCAGTGGGCCTGCTTATACGCATCGAAGCGGGCATTGGAGAGCTGCTTTTTGGCGGAGGAGGTGAGGTCTTCAAATTCGTAGATAATCCGGAAAGGGCCCTCTATGAGAAGGGGGGTAGGGCACAAGTTGAACACCGCTTTGGCGTTATTAATATTTTGTTTTTGTTTCGTAATAACTACCCTCTCAGTGGTTGGGTCATCTGTGGCTACATGGGGAAGGAAGCTCGTTGCGGGGAGTTTCCAGAGAAGCTCATCGACAAAAGAGAGAGCTTTGCTGTCTTCAACCACGATGAGGAACGGCTCATTTTTTTCAAAATGGGTTTGGGCCGTCTCCACGATTTTTTGTAACTTGGCGGCCGGGTCTTTGACTTGAAAAAAAACGACGCGAATGGGTAAGTCAGAAAGAGTCATTTTTCTCCTCTTCTAGATCGGCAGGCGGCAGGATAACTCCACAAGAGACGAGATACTTAAAGGCATCTTCATTTGTCATGTCTAACGAGTGAATTTCATCTTTAGGGAGGATAAACAGGAAGCCTGAAATGGGGTGGGGGGCGGTAGGGCAAAAGACGGTGACTAAAGGGCATCCCAGTTTTTCCTCACATTCTATAGGTGACTTCCCTGAGCGAAAGCCTATGCTGTAATTGGGTTTGTTAGGGAAAGGGATCATGACCGGTTCTTGAAAAACTTTTTTCCCATCGGCACCAAAAACGGCCGCAATGATATCTCGAGTGATTTTATACACCGAATTGATCAGAGGGATCCGTTCAAATGTGCTATTTGTCCATTTGAGCAAAGTCCGGATAAAAAACCATCGGCCGAAAATCCCCAAGAGCAAAATAAGGACGCAGATTAAAAGTAGGGAGAGGATTCGAGAGACAAAAACAGCCACGCCGGGAAGGAATTTAAACGAAAATTTTATCTCTATATAGGCAACCAGTTGGTTGACGAGAGAGATAAAGGGATTCGAAAAAAAATCGAACAAGAAGTAGATGACGATTAGGGTGAGGGCAACGGGAGTGAGGATGACCATTCCCGTAAGTAAATATTTCTTCATAGAGTTCTCTCCACAACGGGGGGCTGGATGGCTCCACAGGAGACGATAAATTTAATCGCCACGTCGCTCTTCATCTCCAAATAGATTAAATCAGAGATGGGACAGACTAGCAGATAACCGGTCGTCGGATTGGGCGTTGTGGGGATGTAAACGGAGACCATCTCTGTTTTCAGGATCTTCTCGCATGTTTTAGGCGCCTGCCGGGTCACAAGCCCCAAACAATAGCACCCCTTATGGGGAAAGGTGATCATGACGACCTGTTTAAACGAGTTTTTATCCGAGGCGAATAGAGTACGGATGATCTCTTTTGTCGTCTTATACACTTTATTGACTAAGGGAATCTTGTGGAGAATCTGATCGCCAATCCGCAGAAGTGCCAGGAAAAAAAACCAACGGGCCACCACCCCTAAAAACAGGGTGAAGAGGAATAGACCGGCGAGAATAGCGATTTGGCTCAGGTTGCGGATGAGTTGTTCAGAATTGGTGAAATGGGCGTGCGAGATAAGGGGAGTGACTATCCCCATAAACGGTTTGGTCAGTAAATTGACAACAAAAGTAATAATAGCAACGGTCACAGCCAAAGGGAGGAGCGTTACGAGGCCCGCGATGAAGTACTTTTTCATATATTTATCATGTCCTCCCGGGAGATTATTTCGCAAGACTACTATTTATCTGTTGGAAACATTAATTTAAGGGCTTTTCCGTAGACGATCTCTGCAATGCGCTGACCAAAATTTTTATGTTGTTTAATTAAACTATTCATCATAATCCCCGAATTGATCTCCATCACGCGAAATACCTTCTGAGGGTTAGGTTCGTCTTCTAATACAACTATATCTACAGAGACAAAACAAACCTTTAGCACGTCAACCGTTTTTTGGGCTAACTCGATGAGTCTACTACATACAGGGTCATTTTCCATTTTTGGGTTTGCCTCAAGGACGGCTTCACCTCCCAATAAATGGCATTGAGCCCCTTGTCCTAAATTGTGTTTCCATTGCAGCAAAACCGTGTCTCCCAGCTTAGGAATCTCCTCGGAAGAAAAAAGAGAAGGATCGAGCTTTGTAGCCGCAATCTGCGCTTGAAAGGGGACCATTTTTTCTAGTCGTTCGGAGACGAGTCGGCTCAATGTTTTTTCTCCGTCCCCTTTCACGGATAGAGGGATTTTTTCAAAAATAACCTGGGCTTTATTTTCGAGCATAATTACCCGAAATTCGTGTTTGATTTTTTTAAACGCACAAAGAACTAGATCACGCTCGGATCTAAATGAATTCACAGCCTCTACGAGTTCGTTGGGGTTACGGATATGAGAAATGTCTGAGCCGCCCGAACCATTTTTAGGTTTGCAAACCAGATTGTTTTGGTGTTTTTGCGCATACGTTTCTATCTCCGACATGGATGAAAAAATGCGTGTGCGGATGTGAGGGATGCGTGCGACCTTAAGTAAAGCGGAAGCGGCCGCTTTGTCGCAGCAGGAAAAAGCGCTAGAGGCATCATTTAAAGGAAATTGGTATCCATAAACAATTTGCCTTTTTTCTTTGCGAGTGAGGGCCAAAACCCAGTCTCCGCTCAGCGCTTCAACGTCGATCCCCAACTTATAGGCAACGGCCCGAATTATATCGACGGGGGGATTTGCCGAATTGTTTTTCAAAGAGGATTTTTCGACGTAAGGTTGTGTAGATGATAGAGTGGCGAGAGCTGTCATGAATCTGTCCTGAGGTTAAGGGGCTGTCTGCGGTTTACGTTTCTTACGAGCTATGTATAGCAAACAAAAGAATTCCCTTCATTAAAATACTGTAAATTTCTGTTAAAGATTGTTTCAACTAATCTGAAGAATCAGTATTTACCACAGAGAGCGAGAGAGTTCACAGAGGCGCGAAAACGCGCATTTTTATGCTTTTTCTCTCTAGCTCTCTGTGTTTGTAATTTTTTCATGGCCGGCAACTTATGTGTGCAATAAATTATGCAACAACGCCGTTTTCTAGGCTCTTTATTTCCTTCCCTTCTTGGGGCGCGACGTTCCCGATTCTTGAACGATGGCCCATTGGCTTTGGAGTTGGATCAGATCAATCTTATCTAGGCGAACCTGGATAGGTTGGCCGGGAGAGAAGTGGACCCCTGTGCGGGAACCTCTAAACTCCATCCGAGTGGCGTTGTACTCATAGAAATCGTTGCCGATTTGGGAGACATGTAAAGACCCTTCTAGATCGAATTGGGGGATCTCGAAATGGAGGCCAAAGGGCTTCACCTTTGTGATGACACCGGGATAAATTCGGGTTGGATCTTCATTAAAGAATACTTGGGCAAAACGGAAGTTTTTAAGTAGAACGACCGAGCTTTCCGCTTTAAAGGAGATCCTCTCTTTTAGGGAGCAGGCTGCGGCGATTGCCGTTAAATCGGATTCGGGAGGCAGCTCGTTAAAGAGAAGGCGCTGCACGATGAGGTCTGTGTAGCGGCGAATGGGGCTCGTGAAGTGGCAGTAATACTCCAGAGACAGGCCGTAATGACCAATGTTTTCTGGAGAATAGCAAGCGAGGCGCATGCTGCGGATAAAACTGACGTTAAGTTGGTGGATAAAGGGGGAATCTTTCGCGTCGGTAAACAGTTTCTGGATGTCCTTCTGGGTCGGCTTAGGAGGGAGGATAAATCCTAAAGAGCGGGCAAAGGCGAAAAAGTCTTGGAAAGAGTCGGGGTTGGGTTCTTCGTGGATCCGGAAAATAAGGGATTTGCCTTGATTTGAGAGGTGGATAGCGACCAACTCATTGGCTTTTAGGGCAAATTCTTCGATCATTTGGTGGGTGACATCATACTCGACCCGTTCAAATTTTTGAGGAATTCCCTCTTTGTCGACAATCATTACATTGTCGGCCATAGCAAAATCAACGCTTCCTCGTTCTGTTCGCTTCACTTTGAGTAGAGCACAAAGCTGGGTCATCCTCTCGAGTAGAGGGGCGTGGATGCTTTTTTTCTTTTTGAGAAGGACTTGGAGCGCTTCTTTATAGGTAAATCGTTTTTGGCTCTTAATAGCGCTGCGGCACACCTCGTATGTGACGAGATTTCCTACGGGATCGAATTCGGCCAAAACCGATTGGGTAAGGCGGATCACTTTAGGTTTTAAGCTGCAGAGTTCGTTGGAGAGCTCTTCGGGCAGCATCGGAACGCATTGTCCGGGAAAGTAGGTGGAATTGCAGCGAAGGAAGGCCTCTTTATCGAGATGGGTGTCGGGCTTTACGTAATGGGCCACATCGGCGATATGGACGCCGAGATGGAAGTGCCCTTTGCTGTCACATTCGAGAGAGATGGCGTCGTCGTAATCGCGAGCTGTATCGGGATCTATGGTGACACATTCCAAGGCGGTTAAATCGCGCCGAGCTTGGATCTCTTTCGGTCCCACTGTTTAGCCGAATTTCTTCGCTTCCGTTACCGATTCTTTAGAGAACGTACTGGGGAGTTCAAATTCTTCGATGGCGGCTTTAAT